>NZ_JBQLIA010000005.1:0-211602 GCF_056034345.1 Marinococcus sp. LNSP9103-4
ACACCTCCAGATCATCGTTAATACTACATACGACGTTGGGGGTGTTTTTTCCTGTCTCATATTATGGGGTCACTCTACTGGCCGGGGTTTTCTTATTTCGTTTACAAGCTACTCTTTGCCAGTCAGGTCTTTTTGAAGCTCTTCCTGTTCTTTGCGAAGCTGTTCGCGTTCGCGACGGGAAAGTCCTGTTTCATCATCCTGGCGCAGCTTGCGTTCTTTATTAAGAATAGTGCGGTCGGTTTGGAGAGCTTTTAACAAGGATACACACATTAAGATCATGATAATAGTAAACGGCAGGGCCGCAATAGTCATGACAATTTGTATACCCTCAATACCTCCGGATGCGAGCAACATCGCTGCAGAACCGGAAATAACAAGTCCCCAGATGAATTTAATGGAAACCGGCGGGTTCAGGCTTCCGTTTGTCGTTTGCATTCCGAGAACAAATGTAGCCGAGTCTGCGGAAGTAATGAAAAAGCTCATGATCAAAAGTAATGCTACAAAGCCTGTGATCGCTCCGAAAGGAAGGGTGTCAAGCAGGCCGAACAGAGCAATTTCATCACTCTGGCTCGTCATTAACTCGTACAGGCCGCCGTTTTGAGCATTGTCTTCAGCAATACCTGTTGTTGCAAAAACGGCAAACCATACAAACGAAAAGATCGATGGTACTAGCAGGACACCGGTAATAAATTCACGGATCGTCCGGCCACGGGATACGCGGGCAATAAAGGTACCAACAAATGGTGCCCATGCAATCCACCAGGCCCAGTAGAATATTGTCCATGAGTCGAGCCATGCCCGGTCTCCACTATATTCATACGTGGTAAAGCTCTGGGCCGGCAGGTTCTCCATATAGGCTCCAATACCGTTTGTGAAAGAGTTTAAAATGCTTGTCGTCGGTCCGGCGAAAAGGACAAACAGCATAAGTACCGCAGCCAGCGCAATGTTTGCCCAGCTTAAATAGCGGATACCTCTGTTTAAGCCGGTCGTTGCCGATGCAAGATAAATAATAGTGAAGATAAGAATAATAATCAGCTGTGTCGGCAGATTGAGATTGATTCCTTCAAAAATATAACTCAGCCCGCCGTTTACCTGGGTGGCTCCATATCCGAGGGACTGGGCAACACCAAAAATAGTAGCGAATACAGCAATAAAGTTGATTAAAGTACCCATCGATCCGTCGACACGATCGCCGAGAAGCGGCCGGAACGCCGAGCTGATAATCCCCGGGGCGTTATGACGGAACTGGAAATAGGCAAGTGCGAGTGCTACAACTGAATAAACTGCCCACGGGTGAAGACCCCAGTGGAAAAACGAAAGACGTATAGAGTCTGCTGCTGCCGCCTGGCTTTGTGCCTCTGCTTCAGGCCCACCGTAATAGTGATAAAGCGGCTCAGCAACGCCCCAGTATACCAGGCCGATCCCCATACCGGCTGTAAATAGAAACGCAAACCATGTTAAGTAACTGTACTCCGGTCGTTCGTCTGGTTTCCCCAAACGAATTTTCCCGTATGGACTAAACACTAAGTAAATACAAAAGATAACGAAAAACGTTGCGGAAATTAGATAAAACCATCCGAGATTAGTAACAATCCATCCCTGGATCTCACCGGTCACTGTATTTAAATTTCCTGGCGTGACAACACCCCAGATGATTACCGCAAGCGCCGCTATCAGGGTCACAAAAAAGACGCTTGTTAATTTTCTCATGACTTTTTACATTCCACCTTTCTTTTAGCGGGGTATTCGATTTTTAGGCAGCGGTACTCAGCAAAAGAGGGGATAGTTGCAATTCCTGTAAGCAGGTACATACCTATTTAATAAATGACAACGATGATTATTATAACACTCATAACTTCATACGCAACCAGGACGCATGAATAATCTATACCCTAAACCTAGGCCCCCAAACCCAGAAGGCATCATATATAATTGTTAAAAAATACCTACGGGCCATAAGCAGCGTTAATATTTCCATACAAACGTTATTATTAACATTTTATAGAAATTTTTTAGACTTTTAGCCCTGCCTTTGCAGAAATTTTGCTAAAATATAAAAGGGAATAATTAAACAGGGGGACTCGGGGTTGAAAAAAATGCTGATATTATCATCGCTGGCCGTACTTCTTGCAGGCTGTTCGAATACAGGAGAAGACAATGCAGATGCAGAAAAAAAGGAAAAAGCAAATACTGCTGCTCATGAGGAAACAGGGGAGCAGAATAAGGAAAAAAAAGTGGAGCAGGAGCAGCAAGAAGAATCAGTCTCAAAGGAGGAAGAACTGATCTATAAAGTTAATGAAGCAAATTGGACAATCCAGGCAGAAGAAAGCGAAGGCAATGAAGTTCTTCTCACATTTGATGATGCTCCGGATGGAAATGCTGTAAAAATCGCGGATATTTTAGCGGAAAATGAGGTGCCTGCCATCTTTTTTGTAAATGGTATGTTTCTGAAAGATGAAAAAGGCAGAAATGCCCTGAAAAAAATACACGACATGGGGTTTGCGATAGGTAATCATACGACTTCCCATGCTTCACTTCCGGATTTATCAGAAGAGGCGCAGCTTGAAGAATTAAAAGAAACCGATGAACTTGTAAAAGAAATAACCGGGGAAACACCGGCATTTTTCCGTGCCCCGTTTGGACAGAACACTTCATTTAGTGATGAATATGCCAAAGAACATGGCATGATAAAAATGAATTGGACGTATGGGTATGATTTTGAAGCAGAATACCAGGAAGCAGAAGCACTCACGGATATTACGCTGAATACGGAACTGTTAACGGATGGTGCAAATATTCTTATGCATGACAGGGAATGGACGAAAGAAGCGCTCGGTCCAATTATTGAAGGATTTAATGAAAAAGGCTATTCCTTTATTGACCCCCAATATATAGAAAAAGAGTAGAAAAATGCTTGATATTAAAGCTTTTTATGTCGAATTTTGTTGAAAATTTTTAATGGGCACCATATTAATGCTATATTGATTAAAAATGAATAGGATTCACACGAAGGGGGAACATCTATGGACCATTCTGCACTATATGATGAAATAAGGCTGCACGTAGGTCTTGCCCATGATTATTCCATAACGCCTGAAGGCTTCCTTCATGATGTTATGAATGCATTTCAAAAATACTGGCCGCATAAAGACCTGATTTCGCTGTACGTTAATAAATGGACGCATTTTGAATGGCAGGACGGAGACGTGCATCCGGTATTTACGAAAGAAATGGATATTCAAAACGGTCTTTTGCTTCTGGCAGATATAGAAAGAACAGTGTTTTGCTGCAGGGAAGAAGGAATGTATCACTGGATGCTTCCGTTTTATGATAATGAAGTATTTGCCGGGGGAATTATTGTTTCAAGAGAGGCAGAGATGAAGGAGCTGGAAAAAGAAGAAGTATGGCTTCTCGAAGAAATTATGTCTTTCATTAATGCCAAACTGCCCCATTATATGTAAAAGCAAAAAAAGCAGCCGCGGCTGCTTTTTTTATTGAATCGGCTTTTGCTCCTGGATGACACGTACAGTTTGAAGAGAAGGGTCTTCGGGACCCTGGACTGGGAGGCCTGCTGCTGCGTTAGCCTGAATGTACGTTAAATTTTCCTGGGTAATAATTTCGCCTGGAAGAAGCACCGGGATGCCCGGCGGGTAGATCATAATAAATTCTGCGATAATCCGGCCGGCGCTTTCTGAAAGTGCAATTGTCTCTTTTTCGGCGTAGAATGCATCACGGGGAGCAATGGATAGTGTCGGGATAGACGGAAGCTTTAATACTGCCGGAGCCGTGTAGGACTCAGGAGCATAATACTCCCGGGCGAGATCCTTCATTGCCTGTACAAGAAGCGATGCTTCTTTTTTTGTATCGCCAAAGCTGATAATGCATAGAATGTTATACAAATCAGAGAGCTCTACTTCAATACGATAATGCTTTCGCAGCCATTTTTCAGCTTCATAGCCATTGATGCCAAGCTGTTGAACAGAAATTAACAGCTTTGTCGGATCCATGGCGGTGACAGTGTTCTGTTCAAGCATTTCAGCGCCCGCACAGTAGAGGCCGTTAATGGAATTAATAGAGGCTCTGGCTTCTTCAGCGAGTTCAAGCGTATTTTCTATCAGCCTGTGTCCCTTTAATGCAAGCTGTCTGCGTGCAGTGTCGAGCGAGGCCAGAAGTGGATACGACGTAGATGTTGTAGTCAGCATGCTGAAGACCGCCTGGACGTGAGCAATGGAAACCCGGGGGCCCTGGACATTTAATACAGAGCTCTGGGTCATTGATCCCCCGAGCTTATGCACGCTTGTAGCAGCCATGTCAGCACCCGCCTCCATGGCTGAAGGAGGAAGGCTTTCGTGAAAATGAATGTGCACTCCGTGAGCTTCATCGACCAGGACTGGTACATCGTACTGGTGAGCGGTTTCTGCAATGGCACCCAGGTCGGAGGAAAAACCGAAATATGTCGGGTTAATCACAAGCAGAGCTTTCGCATCAGGATGCCTGTCGAGAGCATGCTGTGCTGTTAAAGGTGTAATACCGTGCGAAATACCGAACTCTTCATCGAGCGCCGGATACATAAATACCGGGACGGCTCCTGAAAAAATGATCGCATTCATAATCGATTTGTGCACATTTCTCGGAACGAGAATTTTGTCTCCCGGAGCACAAACAGATAAGATCATCGTCATAATGGCACCACTTGTTCCCTGAACAGAAAAAAAGGTATAGTCGGCACCAAAGGCTTCTGCGGCAAGCTTCTGTGCTTCATCAATAACACCGGAAGGGTGATGCAGATCATCAAGCGGTTCGATATTAATTAAGTCCATATTTAATATATTACTGCCGATAAATTCACGAAACTCTTCATCCATTCCAGTGCCGTTTTTGTGCCCGGGGATGTGGAAAGGCACGGGCTGCGCCTGGATATGCTCTTTTAATTTAGTGAATATCGGAGTAAGCTGCTGTCTGTTCATATGTGTCCCTCCAATGCGTTCAAAAACATTCAAATTATAGCAGATTTCCTGCCGTCAATAAATAACTTTGTGAGACGTTCCGGCCGGGATTTGCTAGAATATTACCGAAGGGGGAAGCAGCGATGAAAGAAAATGTTAATATACCCATCTCCATGGAGTGGACTACACAGGAAATTATCGATGTGACCACGTTTTTTCAAGTGATTGAAACAGCACACGGTAAAGCTGTGCCCCGGGAGGATATTTTAGGACTGTATGGGAAATTTAAAGAAATCGTTCCGAGTAAAAGCGAGGAAAAGCAGATGTTCCGCCAGTTTGATGAGGATGCTGAAGTGAATTGCTGGAAAACGGTGCAGGCGGCAAAAAAAGCAGAAGCAGGGGAAAAAATTAATATGACCGGGCGCTCAGAATAGAGCGTCCGGCATTTTTATACTGTCTGCAATGACAGCTGATATAAAGGAAGGAGTTCCCTGAATGTACTATAAATATAATCGTACGTTTCATCTTCGTTCCAGGAAGCAGCCGTTTCTGCATCAAACTGACGGCCAATCAGAAGTTCTGCTTTTTTTACATCCCTTACACGCTCAAGGGTGTGAATGACCTTATCCTTATTTTCATGAATAAAGAATGCGTCCGGTTTCGTATGGTCCGGGGAAATTTTATAGTCGTCCGGAAGGGAAGTAAGCTGAGAGAGGCGGTCGAGATACTTTTCCCCGATATCCGCTTTTTCCGGTACTTCGTACATGTGAGTCAGCCAGGCGAATAAATGGTCATCAAAAAGTCCGACCTGGAAATGAGTATGCTTTTTGTAGCCTCTTTTATCCGGGGCAATACCGAACCAGGTGCTCTCCGGAGGATGCACAGAACGTCTGGCATGTTTTGCAATATGAGTAAACAATTCTTCGCCCGTATCTGTGGAAAGATCTTCAGCTAGAGGTTCTGCCAGGCGGGAAAAAACTGGTTGAATGTCGTTCCGGATTTGAGTCATGCGGTTTTCAAGACCTTCTGCCTGCATAATAGAAAAATCATTTTTGGTGAAATGCTGTCTGTTCATGTAATGACTGCTCCTTTTTCAATTGGTCTGTCATCAAGCATACTGAAAATCTGGGCCTCCGGCAACCAATTGAATCATGGAGAAAACGCAATTATTTAAAAATACTGAAAATTTTTGTGTGTTTTTCTTGCGTTTCCGGTAAAAAGGTTTTATAATTCCAATAATCCTTAAAGAATAACGATTACTCAAGCGTTGCCAGTATATCGTTAGATACACAGGAAACACAGTAAGGAGAGACTGTTACAGAATATAATTTCTGAACAATAGAGATAGTTCTGTATCTTATATTTTCTGAACATTCTGAGAAGAATTGCCAGCGTCGTTAACTTTCAGCTCGAAACATTATTATTCCATTAAGGGGTGTGGGAAACTTGGAACAAGTAATTCAGGCGTTTAAACGTAGAGATGCAGAAGAACGAATCCCGGTACTGCGCTTAGAAATTGATTATGAACTGGTAACCCTTCATGACGCCATGGCAGAAGAAGATTTAACATCCATTCATGCCAGCAAATACCGCTTAGAGCAATTACGCCAGGAGTGGATTCGGCTGGAAGTATAATATAAAGTAAGAAGGTCCGGGCTGCGTTACAGCAGTCCGGGCTTTTTTATGAAGAAATTGGTGCATAAATTTGCTGTATTGAGGGAACATAAACTCATATACATAAGGAAGAAGCGGAGAGGATTATAATGGAAGAGAATTGGTCAGCAATGCAGCAGAAGGCTGTACAATGGATACAGGAAGCCGGGGAGCTGCTTCGCGCTTCCCTGGAGGAAAGCTTAATTATAGAAACAAAATCGAATCCAAATGATTTAGTCACAGAAATGGATTTCAAAATTGAGCGGCTTTTAACAAAAAAGATCATGGAGGAATACCCTGGTCATCGTATTTTAGGAGAAGAAGAAGCCGGAGCGGATATTATGGATACCGATGATATTATCTGGATTATAGATCCAATCGATGGAACGACGAATTTTGTACATCAGCAGTTTAATTTTGCTGTATCCCTGGCTGTTTTTGAAAATGGCATCGGCAAAGTGGGCATTGTCTATGATGTCATGGCAGACGAATGGTTTACCGCACTGGAAGGAAGAGGTGCATACCGCAACGATGTCAAGCTGCCAAAGCTGAAGCCGGCAGAATTAAATGAATCAATTGTAGGTATTAACGCCAGATGGATTAAAAACGAAAAAATTCCTTATGCCAGACAGATGCGTAATATTGTGGATGAATCAAGAAGCACCAGGGCCTATGGCTCTGCTGCAATTGAACTTTGCTATGTAGCATGCGGGCGTCTTGATTCCTATGTGAACCTGTGGCTTGCACCGTGGGATTTTGCCGGGGCAGAAGTGTTGTTAAGGGAAGTTGGGGCGGATATTTCGACGATCGATAACCAGCGGCCGTCAATGCTTGAAAAAGGCCCGTACCTGGCGGGCCGTCCGGGTCTGCAGGAAAAAATACGGGGGATGCTTAACAGCTGATCCCCCGTACTGATTTTTGGCTACGATGCAGAATTTGCTTTCAGCTTTCTGGCAAAATAAAAGGCTGAGCACGTTACAGCGATGGATATAACAGCAATAATAATGGAAGCTTCGGCTATAGCAATCCCAATAGAGGCGATGCCAAAAATAGCTAACGCTGCAAGCAGCAGGTATAACCACTGTAGTTTTGTCATAGAGTCCCTTCTTCCTTTAAAATAATACTGTTATTATTTTATCGGCTTTGGAAAGAAAACTCAAATAAGTACAGCCGGCTTTGATTCAGGAATGGTTTATGTTATATTGAAGAAAGTAGTGTCTGTGATGGTAACTTGCCAGTCGGCGTTTCTTCAATGAAACCCGTCATATGTTATACTGACAATGTAAAATGTAAATGGTAGGAACTCAGATAAAAATGGCAATGAGAACCCTGGCTTTATGGAAGACGATCTCGTCGAGCGCCAGGGTTTGTTATGATTGCAGCAAGAGAATAGGAGAGATTTATAGTGACAGTTTTACGCAAAGATATTCGCAATATCGCGATTATTGCCCACGTTGACCACGGGAAAACAACCCTCGTCGACCAGCTTCTTCGTCAATCAGGGACGTTTCGGGAAAATGAACAGGTAGACGAGCGGGCAATGGACACAAACGATATTGAAAAAGAACGCGGCATTACAATTCTGGCCAAAAACACAGCGGTGAAATACCATGATACGCGTATCAATATTCTTGATACTCCCGGCCACGCGGATTTTGGCGGGGAAGTAGAACGCATCATGAAAATGGTGGATGGCGTACTGCTTGTTGTAGACGCCTACGAGGGCTGCATGCCGCAGACGCGTTTTGTTTTGAAAAAAGCACTGGAGCAGAACTTAACCCCGGTGGTAGTAGTAAACAAAATCGACCGCGATATGGCCCGTCCGTCAGAAGTTGTGGATGAAGTGCTGGACCTGTTTATCGAGCTTGGAGCTAACGAAGACCAAATCGATTTTCCAGTTGTTTATGCTTCTGCTATTAACGGAACAGCCAGTGAAGATCCTGAACAACAGGACGAGAACATGGATGTTATTTTCCGCATGATTTCAGACAACGTGCCGGTTCCTTTTGATAACAGCGATGAGCCGTTCCAGTTCCAGATAGCGATGCTTGATTATAATGACTACCTTGGAAGAATTGGCGTAGGAAGAGTGTTCCGCGGGACACTCCGGACAGGTGATCATGCCGCGCTGGTCAAGCTTGACGGTACGGTGAAAAAGTTCCGGATTTCCAAAATGTTTGGTTTCTTCGGTCTGAAAAAAGAAGAAATCAGCGAAGCCAAGGCAGGAGATCTCGTAGCTATTTCCGGAGTGGAAGATATCATGGTCGGAGAAACAATATGCCCGGTCGATCATCAGGAAGCACTGCCGGTACTCCGTATTGACGAACCGACACTTCAAATGACCATTCTTGTGAACAACAGTCCGTTTGCCGGACGCGAAGGCTCTAAAATTACGAGCCGTAAAATTGAAGAGCGGCTGCTTACGCAGCTCGAAACCGACGTAAGTCTAAGGGTCGAGCAGACGGACAGCCCGGACGCATGGTTGATTTCCGGACGCGGTGAGCTTCACTTATCCATCTTAATTGAAAACCTGCGCCGCGAGGATTTTGAGCTCCAGGTATCCAAGCCGCAGGTAATCGTTAAAGAAGTGGACGGTGTACTCTGTGAACCGTATGAGCGTCTTCAGGTTGATGTGCCGGAAGACTATACCGGAGCGGTTATGGAGTCTCTCGGTGAGCGTAAAGGCGAAATGGAAAACATGGTCAATAAAGGCGATGGCCAGGTCCGGATCGATTTCATGATTCCATCCCGTGGTCTGGTTGGATATACGAACGAATTCCTATCCCAGACTAAAGGTTACGGCATCCTGAACCATACGTTTGAAGAATATCGTCCGTATATTAAAGAACAGATTGGTGGCCGCCGTCAGGGAGTGCTCGTTTCCATGGAAAATGGAAAAGCGACTCCTTACAGTATGATGCAGCTTGAAGACCGCGGTACAATGTTTGTTGAACCGGGTACTGAAATTTACGAAGGCATGATTGTCGGCGAGCACAGCCGGGAAAATGATTTGGCTGTAAACGTTACAAAAGCGAAGCAGCAGACAAACGTGCGTTCAGCTAACAAAGATCAGACCGTAACGATGAAACGACCACGGATTCTAACACTTGAAGAAGCTCTTGAGTATTTAAACGCAGATGAGTACTGCGAAGTTACTCCGGATTCTATCCGCCTCAGAAAGAAAATTCTCCAAAAAGGCGAGCGCGAGCGCGAAGAAAAACGCCAGAGCGTTTCCAAATAATAAAAATTCCGGCTGCAGTTTTTACTGCAGCCGGAATTTTTATTATAGAAAACATTTAATTGAAAAGCGGTGGAGCTGTATGATACCGCTATTACCAGTTGTTATTTTTTACCGGATCCCGGTACAGATGGAAATGGCCGGTAGCCTTTCGCTCATTCGTCCGGTTAGTAATGCGTTCATGGCATTCGGGGCACATATACGTGTGAATCGGCCGGTTCCGAATTTTTTTTGCTTCCGGATTTTCATCGTCCAATTTATGAATTTCATCGCATATTACGCACTTTACGCGCATCATTTCGTTTCACCTCTGCTTTGCTCAGCCAAAAGATATGCATCAAGTATAACACGGGCGCTGCTTTGAGAACAGAACGAGCCTTAGATGAATGAAACAGAAAAAAATAAACGGAGAAATCCTAAAAAGAATGGACAAATTTTCTGATCAAAATGGTACTATTATACATATAAGGGGGGGATACATATGGCTAGTCGAGTATTTGACGAACTACCCGAAGAAATCGTCCATTTATTAAAGCAGGAACAATATGTGACGGTTTCTACTATCGAACCAAAAAGTTCCACCCCGGATGTTCACGCTGTTTCATGGGTTTATGCAGCTTCTCCGAGGATTCTCCGGTTTGCTGTTGATGCCCGGGCGTCTGCTGTGAAAAATCTGCGGGAGACACCTGGCATGGCAATGACTGTCATCGGCGGAGGCACTACGTATTCCATTGCAGGTAAAGGAAAAATTTTAACAACCGAAGTAAGTGGAATTTCTTTTCCACTTGCGCTTATAGAAGTGGATGTTGTGGAAGTGAAGGACGTAATGTTCTATGGATCAAAAATGCTCCGCGGACCGGTGTTTGAAAAGACATATGACCCGGAAGCGGCGGAAGAGTTAGACAATAAAGTACTTGAAGCTATGAGGAACATAAAAGGAATATAATATCCCGATAGAGATAAGATAGGGGGAAGCACCTTATATGAAAAAAATTTACGTTTTAGATACGAACGTACTGCTCCAGGATCCCCAGGCAATTTATCAGTTTGATGAACATCATGTCGTAATTCCAGCTGTAGTATTGGAAGAAATTGATTCCAAAAAGCGATTAATGGATGAACTTGGAAGGAATGCGAGAGAAACAGCAAGAATTTTGGACCGCTTCCGTGGAAAGGGCAGACTGCATGAAGGAGTTCCTCTTGGTTCAGGAGGCACACTGCGTGTGGAACTGAATCACCGTTCGTATGAAAGCATGAAAGATACCTTTATCGAGGTAACCAATGACAACCGAATTTTGGCAGTGGCTCAAAATTTAAAGGACGAATACGAGCTGATGGGAGATTACCATGTTGTCATTATCAGCAAAGATGCTCTTGTGCGTGTGAAAGCAGATGCACTCGGCATAACGGCCGAAGACTTTCTGAATGACCGTGTCACTCAATATGACAATATTTACAAAGGGCATCAGACGCTGACGGTGGACAGGCCGCTGCTTGACGCTTTTTTCGAGGAAGGCTCACTGGCCTCTGAAGAAGTTTCGGAAGAAGGCTTCTGCCCTCATGAATTTCTCATTTTAAGAGATGCCCTGAGCAGCTCTTCGGCTCTTGCAAAAGTTGATGAATCCGGAAAAAGAATTCGCAAGTTTACTTCCGATATCGACCATGTGTGGGGCATCCGGCCGAAAAATGTCGAACAGAAGATGGCGCTTGAGCTGCTGCTCAGAGAAGACATCCCGCTTGTGACGTTAACCGGACGGGCAGGAACTGGAAAAACCCTGTTAACTCTAGCGGCCGGTTTGCTGCAGATTGAAGATATGGAACGTTACCATAAGCTTTTGGTGGCAAGGCCTGTCGTACCGCTTGGGAAGGATATAGGGTATCTTCCGGGAGAAAAGGATGAAAAGCTGCGTCCCTGGATGCAGCCTATCTACGATAACCTGGAGTATTTATTTAATGCCAAGAAGCCCGGAGAGCTCGATTCCATTCTCGCCGGAATGGGGTCAATACAAGTGGAAGCTTTAACTTATATCCGCGGGCGGAGCATTCCGGATCAGTATATTATTATTGATGAAGCCCAAAACCTGACAAAGCATGAAGTAAAAACGATACTGACAAGGGTGGGGGAAGGCAGTAAAATTGTTTTTCTCGGCGACCCGGCCCAGATCGACCATCCGTATCTTGATGAACTGAACAATGGACTCGCTTATGTGGTTGAAATGTTTAAAAACCAGGGAATCAGCGGGCATGTAAAACTGGAAAAAGGGGAACGCTCCGGCCTTGCCCAGCTTGCAGCAGATATATTATAAAGAAACGACAGCTGGGGCTGCTCCAGCTGTCGTTTCTGATTATTTTACCCGGAACCCTGTCACGTGCCGAATAGGATCGGCTTTATTGGATCCGTCGCCGTAATAAATATGGACCGGTCCGTCTTCTTTCAACGGGCTTCCTTTATGGGAAAAGGCTACGATAAAATTTTTCGCTTCCTCGAGAGAGACGAGATGAGTTTGTGCTTCAGTTTCCACAACGACGTGGCTGGCATCTTCTTTCGGTTCGGCGTTCTCCAAAAACGGCTCAAATCTGATGCCAAATGAGCCATTAATGATAGCTTCTTTTTTATTGCGTACCTTATTGGTGCGTCCCCGGCCAGGATCCGGATCTGGAGCATTTGATCCTTCCTCGCGGTCTCTTGCAAATCTTCTGGCTGTATGATCAGCTTCTGTGGAAGGCTGTTCTTCAGCGGAGGGATCGGCATCAAAATACGTATCGAGATCAATTTTACGGTCGTCAAAGATCCAGGTAGTAGGATCGAGAGTGATTGGGAAATGAACATTTCCCTGAATCATTACAATGAAATTCATGAGGAACTCCTCCAATTTAATAACTGCTGATAGGAACTGGTTTTTATGCTACCACAACCGGGTAATAGAGAAAAAGCAGAAGCTATTGCTGCCCCCGGAGGTTATGGCATATAGTCTGAAGAATCAAGATTTTATACGCAAACCATCTTGCTTTTTTTTTAATGAACAGATAAGATGAAAAGAAGGAGTCAGCTTGTAGGAGGGATTGCCTTGAGCATGAGGGCAGCAACAGAACATAGTGAGAAAGCGTATGCTTTATTAAAAGCAGATGCTGAGAAAATTAGAAAACTTATTGAAGTACAGATGGACAACCTGACAATGCCTCAATGCCCGCTTTACGAAGAGGTGCTTGATACACAAATGTTTGGCCTTTCAAGAGAAATTGATTTTGCCATTCGTTTGAATCTCATCGACGAACATACCGGTAAACAAATTCTTTCTGAACTCGAACGGAAACTTGCTGCTTTTCATGAAGCAACAGTCGGTGGATGAGCCAAGCTATTCTAATTGAATAGCTTGGTTTTTTTACAAACAGCTATATTTTTAATTAAAAGTTTTATGCGGATGAAAAACAGGGTAAAGAAACGTTACGCAGGATCCCGCCCGTAATCAAAATAGGCATAAATTTTTAAAAAATGAGAATATTACTTTGACAGATGGCCTGGTTCTTGCGTATGATGATTTATATTTAGAATTATCAGTTATTGAAGATAATTCTGATTGAACCTATCGGGATAAGATAGATACATCCTGCAGGAGATGCATTAGATAAGAGGAGGAGAAGGATGAACGGTCTAGAGAATATTAAAAAGGTATTAGTAGCAAACCGCGGTGAAATTGCTATACGCATATTTCGGGCGTGCACCGAATTACATATACGCACCGTGGCTATTTATTCCAATGAAGATGTAGGTGCCTTTCACCGTTATAAAGCAGATGAAGCATACTTAGTTGGCGAAGGACAGAAGCCGATCGATGCATACCTGGATATTGAAGATATTATCCGTACGGCAAAAGAGAATGGTGTCGATGCTATACATCCAGGCTACGGTTTTCTTTCTGAAAATATTGATTTTGCCAGAAGGTGTGATGAAGAGGGCATCACCTTTATTGGGCCTGAGACCCGTCACCTGGAAATGTTCGGTGATAAAGTTAAAGCAAGAGAAACAGCTATCGCTGCCGATCTACCTGTTATTCCGGGAAGTGACGGGCCGGTAGACAGTGTAGAGGAAGTAAAAGATTTTACTGACAAGCACGGCTTCCCGATCATGATTAAAGCTTCCCTTGGCGGCGGCGGGCGCGGCATGCGTATCGTCCGAGACGCGGAATCCCTGGAGGATGCTTACGACCGGGCGAAATCCGAAGCAAAATCTGCTTTTGGCAACGACATTGTTTACGTTGAAAAATTCGTGGAAAATCCAAAGCACATCGAAGTACAGGTGCTCGGTGATAAAGCAGGAAACGTTATACATTTATACGAGCGGGACTGCTCCATTCAGCGCCGTCACCAGAAGGTAGTGGAGGTAGCACCGAGTATTGCGCTCGATGAGTCGCTGCGGGAACGTATTTGCGATGCAGCTGTTCAACTCGCTAAAAATATTGAATATGTGAACGCGGGTACGGTAGAGTTTCTCGTAAACGATAAGGGTGAGTTCTTCTTCATTGAAGTGAACCCGCGTGTTCAGGTGGAGCACACCATCACAGAAATGATTACCGGCGTGGACATCGTTCAGTCCCAGCTGAAAATTGCTGATGGAGGCACGCTGCACGACGACTCCATAGATATTCCGGAGCAAAAGGATATTAAAACGTTCGGATATGCTATTCAGTCCCGGGTGACCACGGAGGATCCTGCGAATGATTTCATGCCGGATACCGGACGCATCATGGCTTACCGTTCAAGCGGCGGCTTTGGGGTGAGACTGGACGCTGGTAACGGTTTCCAGGGCGCGATCATTTCCCCGTATTACGATTCGCTGCTCGTGAAGGTATCCACATGGGCACGTACGTTTGAAGGAGCTTCTGAAAAAATGCTCCGGAACCTGCGGGAATTCCGGATCCGGGGTATTCGTACAAACATTCCGTTTCTGGAAAATGTCGTCCAGCACGATAAGTTCATCAACGGGACCTATGACACCTCCTTTATTGATTCGAGTCCGGAGCTGTTTGTATTCCCGGTGCGTCAGGACCGGGGCACGAAAATGCTCACATTTATCGGTGAGACAATTGTAAACGGGTACCCAGGGCTTGAAAATACACCAAAGCCGACGCTCAACAAGCCGGTAGTGCCAAAGATCGATAAGAAAAAACCGATACCGAGAGGAACGAAGCAGATTCTCGATGAACAGGGACCGGAGGGGCTTGCGAACTGGGTGAAGGAGCAGAACGAAGTGCTTTTGACCGATACCACGTTCCGCGACGCCCACCAGTCGCTGCTTGCTACCAGGGTCCGAAGCGACGATCTGAAGCGTATCGCAGAGCCGACCTCCCGGATGCTCCCTAACTTATTCTCCTCGGAGATGTGGGGCGGAGCCACCTTTGATGTGGCCATGCGTTTTCTGCATGAAGATCCGTGGACCCGGCTGATTGAACTTCGTGAGCGTATGCCGAACACGCTTCTGCAGATGCTTTTCCGCTCGTCAAACGCTGTCGGATACAAAAACTATCCGGATAACCTGATTAAAGAATTTGTTCATAAATCAGCACATGCCGGTATCGATGTGTTCCGTATCTTTGATTCTCTTAACTGGCTGAAAGGCATGACGCTTACGATTGATGAAGTGCGCCAGACAAACAAAATTGCTGAGGCAGCTATGTGTTATACAGGGGATATTCTCGATCCGAAACGGGAAAAATATGACCTGAAATACTATAAGAATCTTGCAAAAGAGCTTGAAAACGCTGGCGCCCACATTCTGGGCATCAAGGATATGGCAGGCCTGTTAAAGCCGGAAGCCGCGTACCAGCTTGTCTCTGAACTAAAAGATTCGATTTCCATCCCAGTTCACCTGCATACGCATGACACGAGCGGCAATGGTATTTTCACATATGCCCGCGCCGTTGAAGCAGGAGTGGATATTGTGGATGTGGCTGAAAGCTCCATGGCAGGTCTTACTTCCCAGCCAAGCGCAGACGGTCTGTACTATGCCCTGTCCGGAAATAAGCGCCAGCCGAAGATTGATGTTGGCGCCCTGCAGGAGCTCAGTGATTTCTGGGATACGACCCGTGAATACTACCAGGGATTTGAAAGCGGTATGCGTTCGCCTGCACCTGAGGTATATGAACACGAAATGCCAGGCGGTCAGTACAGCAATCTGCAGCAGCAGGCTAAAGCGGTAGGCCTTGGCGACCGCTGGCGTGAAGTGAAAAAAATGTACCGCCGCGTGAATGATATGTTTGGAGATGTTGTAAAAGTAACACCATCGTCGAAAATTGTCGGGGATATGGCACTGTATATGGTCCAAAACGATCTGACAGAAGAAGACGTGTACGATAACGGCCAGAACCTCGATTTCCCGGACTCCGTAGTGGAATTCTTCCAGGGGTATTTAGGACAGCCGCACCAGGGCTTCCCGGAAAAACTTCAAAAAATTATTTTGAAGGACCGTACTCCTATTACGAACCGTCCGGGTGAAAACCTCGAACCGGTCGACTTTAAAGCTATTGAAGAAGAGCTCTTTAATACACTCGACCGGCCAGTGACGAGCCATGATATGATTTCCTACGCGATGTATCCAAAAGTATACATGGAGTTTGAACAGTTCCGTCAAAGCTTCAGTGATGTGTCTGTGCTGGATACACCGACATTTTTCTACGGGCTGGAGCTCGGAGAGACAGTGGAAGTGGAAATTGAAAAAGGAAAGACGCTGATCGTGAAGCTCATCTCTGTATCAGAGCCGGATGAAACGGGTCATAGAAACGTGTATTTTGAATTGAACGGACAATCCCGTGAAGTAGTTGTGAAGGATAAAAACGCTAAAGTGGATGCCAGCGTGCGTCCGAAAGTAGACAAATCAAATCCTAACCAAATCGGAGCGACGATGCCTGGAACTGTGCTGAAAACCTCTGTAAAAGAGGGAGATGAAGTGACTAAAGGCGACCAGCTCATGATTACGGAAGCAATGAAGATGGAAACGACCGTACAGGCGCCATTTGATGGAAAAATTAAAGGCGTGTATGTAGGAAATAATGAACCGATCGAATCGGGAGATCTTCTTATCGAATTTGAATAACAGTTAAAAAAGATCGGCCGGCGTGATATGCTCCCCTTTAAGTAGACAGATGAAATACATCATCTGTTTTGCTTAGAGGGGAGTATTTTTATGTCTAATCGATCCTATTCGACGAAGAAAAAATTAGAGGTCATCCATGCCTTCCATGAATGGACCGAAAGCAGGGCCAGTTTTTGTCGCTACTGGAAGATCAACGAAACAACGTTAATCCAATGGATGGATCGGTATCGCCACCACGGAGTTGAAGCATTAACGGAGTCCAGGCAGTGGAAGAAGCATTCCCCGGAACGGAAACGGGAAGCCGTGGAAACGTACTTGAAGGGAAGAGTATCCCGGCGGGATATTCTTCGTATCTACGGCATTTCGAGTAGATCCGTGTTTCAAAGGTGGATTATGCAGTATCATGAAGGGACCCTATCCAAGAAACGAGGAGGTTCCCCGATGACACACGCACGCTCCACCACCTGGCAGGAACGAATAGCTATTGTGCAGGATTGCCTGGCCCAACAGAAAGATTACAGCCGTGTCGCCGAGCAGCATCACGTTTCCTACAATCAGGTATACCGATGGGTCCAGAAATATGAACAGGGCGGCTGGGACGCCCTGGAGGACCGGCGCGGCCGCTCCCGGCAACCAAAAGCGTTAACCAACGAAGAGCAAGCCGAACAGGAGAAACGACGGATCGAGAAGGAAAACGAACAATTACGCATGGAGAATGCCTTTTTAAAAAAGCTCCAGGAGATCGAAAGGGGGGATCGCTGACCCGGGTACGTTATGCGTCCCGGTTTCGAGCCATTCAGGAGCTGCAGGAGGAACAGGGGTTTCCGGTGCAGGCATTGTGCCGGATCGCCGGGGTGTCCCGGGCGGGCTATTACAAATGGCGGAAACGCACCCCCACGGCGGAGGAAAAGCGCAATGAGGCATTAATGGTGCTTGTCCGGGAGGTGCAGACCCGGGTGCGAGGCATTTATGGCTATCGGCGGATGGCGCAGCATTTGAGCCGGGAACTGGGCCGATCGATCAGCCGAAAACGCCTGCACCGGCTCATGAAGATCTACGATCTTCAAGCCGTCATCCGGCGGAAGAAGAAACGCTCGCCGGGAGCTTCGCCCCAGCACGTGGAGGCGAACAAACTCAACCGGAACTTTCAGGCCTCCCGCCCCAATGAGAAATGGCTGACGGACGTCACGGAATTCGTGGACGCCACCGGGCGAAAAGCGTTTCTCAGCGCCATATTCGATCTGTACGACAAGTCAATCGTCCACTATGAAATCAGCACGCTCAATAACAATCAGCTCGTCTTTCAGACCATGGAACAAGCTCTTCGAGCTTATCCGGTCGCTCAACCGATGATTCACAGCGATCGGGGATTCCAGTACACCTCGCGGGGATTTAAGGCCATCGTGGAGGCCCACGGCCTGGACCATAGCATGTCGCGGGTGTCCCGGTGCTTGGACAACGGTCCCATGGAAGGGTTTTTTGGCACGCTGAAATGCGAGGAATACTATTTGCCGGACTCATTTTACGCTACCTATGAGGACCTCGTGGAAGCGATTCACCGCTACATTCAGTTTTACAATCACCAGAGATACCAGGAATATTTAAACGGCTTGACCCCGTTGGAATACCGGAATCAAGCCGCTTAAGAGTTTTACTTATTTCCATTGTCTACTTGACGGGGATCAGTTCAGCGGGCCGGTCTTTTTTTATGATGAATACAAAAAGCGAAAGTGATTTCTTCTCAGCGCTGAGAGGATATTTCTGAAAGGAAAAAATCTGTTGAAAAGGATGTTTTCTTCAGGAAAAAGCGTAAAATAAACGGAAAAAAGGTATAGAATTGAAGAGGAAGCATTAGGGTGTAAAAGGAGCGGAGTGTATGACTGAAGTAAGTGCTTTATGGATGCGAAGGGATTTAAGGTTAACAGATAACCGGGCAATGTATGAAATGCAGCGGTGGGTGGAAGCCGAAGGAGGCAGGCAGTGGTTTTTAGTTTTTCATCTTGATCCAGACTTTTATGAATATTCGTGCCCTCATCATGATTATTTTTTTCAAAATCTAGAAAAATTTCGTAAAGAATGCGATGATCAACATATACAATTATATTTTCTGCACGGTCCAGCGAATGAAGCTTTCACGTACTTAAAAGAAAAAGTTCCGGCGCTTGCGCATTTATTTTTTAATGAAGACGAAGCACCGCAAGCGGCCCGGCGGGACGAGCAGGTATTAAAAGAAATGGAGCAGAAAAACGTAGAAGCACATGTCTATAAAGATGCTCATTTTCATCGCTCCGATGAAGTGCAGAAAAAAGACGGAGGATTCTATTCCGTCTATACTCCTTATTATCGTGCCTGGCGTCAGCTTGAAAAAGAACAGCCGTATGAATGCAAACTCGATCGTATTATCAGCAAGCAGGCGCGTCTGGAACTGCCGCAAAAGGCTGCTTATAATAAGCTGTCTTCTTATTTGAACAATAACAAAAAGACGTGGGAGCGCACTGCGGAGAAAGACGGGCGGGAACGGCTGGAAACGTTTGTAGAGGAAATTGCCCCGGAGTATCATGAAACGAACAATGCCCTTTCGAGTGACGGAACGAGCCGGCTTTCTGCCTACTTAAAAACCGGCCGGCTGTCAGTTCGGACGATTTATCAAGCCCTTTCAGAGCAGCTTGAAGAGGGGAACCCCGGGGCTGAAGCTTTTGTCAGTGAACTGGCCTGGAGAGATTATTACAATATGATTCACGCCACACGTCCTGAGCTGAAAAACAAGGAGCTGAAAGAGGCGTACCGGAATCTGCCGTGGGAGTATGATAAAAAAAGACTGCAGACGTGGAAGGAAGGCCGTACCGGCTATCCGATTGTAGACGCCTGTATGCGGCAGTTAAATGAAATAGGCTGGATGCATAACCGCGGAAGAATGATTGCTGCTTCCTTTTTAACTAAGGATTATTTGATCGACTGGAGAGAAGGGGAAAGATATTTTGCTGAAAGGCTGATTGATTATGATCCTTCTTCCAATGCCGGGGGATGGCAGTGGGCTGCGTCTACTGGTACAGATGCGGTACCGTACTTCCGCGTCTTTTCTCCAGTGAGGCAGAGTGAGCGTTTTGACCCGCAGGGCGATTATATTCGTGAATATGTGCCGGAGCTGCAGTCAGTTCCAAAAAAATATATTCACACTCCGTGGAAAATGAGTGAAAAGCAGCAGCGGGAGTACGGCTGCATCCTTGGAGAGGACTACCCGGAGCCTGAGGTGGACCACTCGGTACAGCGAAAGAAAGCAATTGAAATGTTTAAAGGAGAGTAAGCCATGGACATTCGCCGTATGAAAAAATCAGAAATTGATCAAAGTCTGGATCTGGCCCAATATGCTTTTCAAATTCATTTAACAGAAGAACAGCGCCGGGAGAGGCGGCGGACTATCGTTCCCCAGGATAACTGGGTCGCGGTCGAACGGGGCAAGGTCCTCTCTAAAGTAGCTATTTTCCCCACGGTAGTTTACCTTGGGGATGTGAAAATGCCGATGGGAGGAATTTCCGGTGTGGCAACATGGCCGGAAAAGCGCCGGGGCAGCCTGGTGCGTTCATTGCTGAAGGAAGCACTGGTGGATTTGAGGGACCGGGGGGTTCCGATCTCGATGCTTTATCCGTTTTCGACTTCCTTTTACCGGAAATTCGGCTGGGAGGTGTTCTGTGACACCAAGCACTGGACGGTGACGAAAAACGAGCTTCCGGATACTGGGGAGCCTGAAAAAGGCAGCATTCGCCGAATCTACCAGCAGGACTGGCAGATTCTCGACTATATCTATCAGAAGTGGGCGAAACAATATGCCGGCATGATTGCGCGGTCTGAACAGTGGTGGAAAAACCGGACGCTTCAGCGGAAAAAAGGCAATGCCGCTGTTTACACTGATGCGAATGGTTTTGACAGCGGGTACGTGCTGTATGAGGTAAAAGAGCAGCAGCTGACCGTGCATGAATTTGTGGCCTGGCATGAAGATGCCCGCAGAGAATTGTGGCGTTTTTTAGCGAATCATGATTCCATGATTGAAACTGCTAAAATTTCTCCAGTTATTGATGATCCCAGCCGTTATCTGCTGCCGGAGCCGAAAATTGAAGAAACGAGAAAAAGCTACTTTATGGCCAGAATTGTCGATGTATATCCATTTTTGCATCAGTATCCGTTGAATCTGCCGGTCGAGGAGTCTCTGGTGCTGCATGTGGAGGATGACTTCTGTGATTGGAACAATACGAGCTGGCAGCTGTATAAATCGAAAGAGGGCCGGACAGAAATTAAAGAAGTGCTCTCAAACCGCACCGGCATCGAACTTTCTATTAATACCTTAACCGCCATTGCTATGGGATATATCACTGTACGTGAAGCTGAGCGCACGTCGCTGGTGAAAGGAAATAAACAGCAGCTGGAGCTGCTTGACCGTGTTCTCCCGGGACTCACTCCATTTATGTATGACTTTTTCTGATGCAAAAAAGCAGGCCCTTTAATGATGAAGGCCTGCTTCTTTCTGCTTGATGTTATTGGAGTTGCTGGTAAGCTCTGATGATGAAAGGGCGGGACGCCTCGTAATAATCACGAGCATATAGGTCATAATAGTGAAAATAATGCTGATTGTCAGTGCGTGAATAAGCACTGATGTTAAATGAGGCGCTCCGAAAAGGAGAGCGATACCTGCGCCTGCCTGAACGAGTATTAAAACGAATGTCATTACACTCATAGCAGCAAGGGAAGTGTAGGCTCTGAATCGTTTCAGCGTCCAAATCATCAGAACTGCGACGACAATCATGAGAGCGACAGCAGCGCCGCGATGGATCCACCCGGCCATCTCTGATCCGCCGGAGTGCTTCACGTAGGCGCCGGTATAGATGACGGCGTAGGAATAGACGATAGTAGCGATCAGATAACTGCGGTAGCCTTTTGTTACTTTAGGCTGCAGCGACGGCTTCTCGTTATCCTCAAATGCCAGTATTGTGAGCATGATGACTGTGGCAAGTGAAATGGCACTGATGCCGAAATGGAGCGCGAGCACGAGACTCGAGTTGCCCCAGATGACAGCGCCGGCTCCCATTAATCCCTGAAAAATAATAAACAATACAGCCATCAGCGCCATAAATTTTGTCTCCCGTAAGTGGGAAAGCTTCACGGACGACCAGATAGCCAGAATAATAACAAAAAGTCCCATCAGTCCTGACCAGAGCCGGTGGCTGTATTCAATTATAGTGGCGACGGCAGGGTTGGAAGGTACCACTTCCCCAAAGCAAAGCGGCCAGGTGGCACCGCAGCCTTCCCCGGACCCTGTGTTAGTCACCAGAGCTCCCTGCAGCAGTACAATAAGCATGCCGATGGAAGTAATGACGCCAAATATGCGTAGTCCCCAGTGCAAAATAAGTCACTCCTTCAATATAAATGCAATTAAAAATTCCACGTTTTTCTTACATAATTAATCGTAGATTTCCAGCCTGAAAAAGTCAATTTTTAATACTGGTCCGCCCGTGAACAAATAATGAAATGTGAAAAATATGTGAAAGCAGCAATGGCAAAGAAAAAACGTTCACTGGATTGTTAATTCAGGGCTCTGCAAAAAGCCCTGGGATTTAGTATAATATAACCGCTACCAGAGAAGAGGAGGAATATACGTGTCGCATTTAAAAGCCGAAGAACAGAAGCGAACTAATCGTACGCACACGTGGATCGTGATAATGCTCAGCGTAATTATCAACGGGCTCGTCACGGTTTTGATTTTTGTAGAAGGCGGCGGGCAGACATTTAACGGCTTCGATTTGACCATTCTGCCGATGATGAATGCAATATTTAACAGCTTTACGACTGTATTTTTACTCGGGGCTTTATACTTTATTTTAAGAAAAAATATTAAGATGCACCGCCGGTTTATATACGGGGCATTCTCGACCACCGCTCTTTTTCTCGTTACGTATCTGGCGTACCACAGCCTTGCATCGAGCACGTCCTACGGCGGGGAAGGAATCATTCAATATGTGTATTACTTTATTTTGATCTCTCACATTATTTTGGCAGCATTGATCGTGCCGCTTTCAATCTATACATTTTTAAAAGGCTTTACGTATCAGGTGCAGAAGCACCGTAAAATTGCCCGTTGGACGATGCCGCTTTGGCTGTATGTGAGCATTACCGGTGTAGTGGTTTATTTCATGATCGCTCCGTACTATTAAGAAAAAGGAAAGCCCCGGCGGCTTTCCTTTTTTATACTCTGAAATTTAATTTAATGAGCCCTGCTTCCCGTGCAGAAGTAAAAGCAATAACCGTAAGCGGACCAACGATAAAGCCTACGACGCCAAGAAGGGTAAGCCCGAGATACAGGCTGATTAACGTGGCAAGCGGGGAGAGTCCAATATGGTGCCCCATTACTTTTGGCTCGACAGTACGGCGGATGATGAGCAGAACAATACCAAGCGCCAGCAGCTGTGTTCCAAGGACAAGGTCGCCGCTGATATACATATAGATAGACCACGGGGCGAGAATGGCGATCGAGCCGATAATTGGAATGAAGTCAACGGCCCAAATAATCAGACTCATCACAATCGCCACTTCGGGGATAAAAATCATCAATCCGATAAACGTAACGGCCAGTATAATTAAGCTGACCAAAAATTGGGCTTTGAAGAAGCCGAGAATCACTTCAGCGAGCCGGCTGGTCATGAATTGAAATTTTTCACCAGTTTCGGGCTTTAAAAAGGAATAGAATTTATCCTTCAGTCTTGGGAGATCGATCATAAATAAATACAGGGCAATCAAATAAACTAAAAACATAATTAAATAGCCGGGAATAGAAGCGATAACCGCCGTCGCCTGGTTCAGCAGATCGTCGCTTGCGATATTTTCCTGAAGCCCGGTAAGCATTTCGGCAATCCGGCTGTTGATCTGGTCGATGGTGTCCTGCGGCAGATTCCACTGCTCATAGCGGTTATTCAGGCCGGTTTGAATATTTTCCACGGTGTCCACAAGGTTGCTGATATATGTAGGGAGATTTTTGGAGAAAGCCACCAGCTGGGTAATCACCTGCGTAATCAACAAATAGCCGAGTAGAATCAACAGTAAAAGAAAAGCCGAGAAAACGATCATAACTGAAAACGGCCGCTTAATCTTAAGAGAACGCATAGCGAGTCGCACAGCCGGAGAGAGGGCCAGGGCTGTCAGCCACGCAAGAATAATAGGACCTGAGACTGGCAGAATAAAGTAAAGAGCGACAAGGGCAAGAACGATGCCGATAAACCGGAAAATATTTTTTTTTGTCAGCAGGGCGGTCACAGGGAAACTCCTTTCGTCAAAATGAAGCAGTATGTACGTGCTTTATTCATTATAATGTATTTAAACGGATAGTAGTAATAAATTAATGAACACTGGGTCAGGAGCGGGCAGCCTGTTTTAGATAAAAGGTTCCATCTGCTTTTGCAATAAGGCGGTTTTCTTCATCATAAACTGCGGCTTCGGCATAGGAGATCCGGCGGCCGACGGTGACTGGAGACGCTTTACAGGTAAGCTGTCTGCCGGTGCCGGCTGAAATAAATTGTACATGAATATCGATCGTTAAAATATCGCCTGGAACAGGAGAGAGCTCTGAAAGAAGCACCCCCATGGAATTATCCATGATTGTCGTCAGTACGCCGCCGTGAACGATACCGTGAGTATTATGCAGGCCGGAATGAACCGGAACCTGGGCGCAGAGCGTTTCTTCATCCTCCCAGTAGGTGGACGTATGCATTAAGTGTTCTACGCCGCTTCTGGCGTCTGAAGTATCCCAGTCGTGCAGCAGTTTAAGATAATGCCTGGTCAGCTCTTTCGCTTCCGGGGAGCCATCTGCCAGAATGCTTTCAAGCATCTCCTGTTCTGTCAGCTGGGGTGAATGTTTTTCCGTCATGTTTGTCATCCTCTCCGTAGTGCACTTCTTT
This sequence comes from Marinococcus sp. LNSP9103-4, assembly GCF_056034345.1. NCBI lineage: Bacteria > Bacillati > Bacillota > Bacilli > Caryophanales > Bacillaceae > Marinococcus > Marinococcus sp. LNSP9103-4. Next base: position 24,868 of record NZ_JBQLIA010000005.1, read on the forward strand.
TTATATTGTAGCAATAAGATAAAAAGCGAACAAATATGATGATTCGTTCTTCATAGAATCAGGGGATCCGTGATAAAATAAAAGCGGAGGTGAATGTATGTCTGTAATAGAAGCATCGACGTCTGTAGATATACTCGAGCAATCGGAACAGTTAGGATACATGGTTGTAGAGTCTGATATATATATCGAATATAAGGAAGCCAAAAAAGCGATGAAGGAAGATCCGGAGGCCCAGGAAAAAATTAATAATTTTTTAAGCTGGAAGGATCAGTACGAGGAAGTACAGCGCTTTGGGGCGTACCACCCGGACTATAAGACAACCGCCAAGCAGGTGAGAGTCGTAAAGCGGGAAATGGATATGCATGAAACAGTCATCCGGTACCGTCAGGCAGAAAAAGCGCTTGATAATTTACTGACGGAAATATCCACTCTGGTGGCAGAATCCGTATCATCTTCCATCAAAGTGCCGACAGGCAATCCGTTTTATGATAACCAGTCGTGCGGCTGTTCGACCGGCGGAAGCTGCGGCTGCTCCTGATAAACATAAAACCTCCTCTTTTAGGGTATAACTCCTTTAAAGAGGAGGTTTTTACTATGTTTAAAGGTGTGTTTGAAGCCCAGACCGTAGTGCCTGCTTCCAGAGAAGAAGTCTGGAATTACTTTCAGGACCCGGTGCAGCTTGAAGAGATGACACAGTTTCCTGAAGTTGAGGTGGAAGCCTCCGGGAAAGCTGAAGCAGGCGCGGAGATCCGGCTGTACCTTTATTTTGGTCTATGGAAAACGGTATGGGATTCGGTTATTACTTACGTGGATGAGCCGAGCTCGTTTCAGGATGAAGGGAAAAAGCTGCCTTTTCCGTTTACGGCATGGAAGCATACTCATACTTTCCAGGAGCTTGGGCCGCTTACGGGAGTTCATGATTACATCGAATTTGAGTCAGTAGTACCGGCATGGATGGTGAAGTGCTTTTTAGGAGGAATGTTTAAAAGCCGCAAAGCCTTTGTAGTAAAACAGTTTAGTACGGAAAATAAAGGAAGCTCCGCTTTTTAATCAAAAAGCGGAGCTTCCTTTAATCAGACTGAAATTCGCGGTGGACCATAACGAGAATAGCCCGCCGTGTAATGAGACCAACAAAGGCACCTTCATCATCTTCAATACATACAAATGGATGATTGATAGAAAGCGTCAATGCCTTCCCAAAGTTATCATCTACGTTCATTTTCGGAACTTTTTCCGACATGACCGTTTCCACCGTATGCTCATGGAGCTTATCCATTTCGATGCGTTCTGTGCCGAGGATCGTATCAAGTACCTGGGCCTTGCTGATCTGGCCCTGTACACGGTAATGTGTATCTAACACCGGGACCGCAGTGTAACCGGATTTAATTAGTATCAAAAGCGCATGGTCGAGGGGATTGACTGCCTGTACATGGGCTACTTTTTCGTGGCCGATGATCAGCTCAGCTATTTCCTGATCCATAATATTTGTGTTTTTTAACTCATGAAGCACTGTCATCACATACTTTCATTGATTTCTCATAAAGCAAAAGAACGATAACTACAACACAGAGATATAAAGACATGTTGAATAATAAAAGGATTTCAAGGTTTCGTCAAGTTCCAAAAAACGCAATTAATGGTAATCTAGGCGCTTTTAGGCAGACCAAAGACAGCTGTTGGTTCAAATCGACTCAACAGCTGTCTTTTGGAATGAAATGGAATCAGCCTTTTCGCATATTGAAGGCTGCGTTCAACTGGCCGCGCAGCATTCTTTCCCGCAATTCTTTGTTTTTCATTTTCTTTTGTTCCATGCGGCGGATTTCAAATGTCTGCATACCGTCTTCCATTTTTTCTGCAATATCGAGGAGCCGTTCTACATCCAAAAAAGAATATTTCCTGGTCCCGCCGGAAGTGCGGTCAGGGTAAATCAATTTACGTTCTTCATAGTAGCGAATTTTTCTTTCGGAAAGTCCGGTTAATTCGCTCATAACTCCAATCGTAATTACTTTTTTGTCTTTATATGACGACATAGTTTGCTCCCCTTTTCATCTCTTTTGTAAGCTAATATACCACAATAACTTTTTTATGTATGGTTGTTTGTTAGATTACCTCACATAACAGAGAAATGAAAATGTGAAATCAATGCTTAAACCTGCGAAAAGGGGGGGATTAATAGATAAATGACTATAGGCTACCAATTGAAAGTAATTGCTATGGATTACGCGTATGCAACGGACCACGGGTTCTTTCACATAAGAATCGGGTCAAACGGGCTTTAACCATGTATATTACTGATTGTTGACGGATAAAACATGTGATAATCTATTAATTGTGAAATTTTTGAACAATTCACATCATAATAACAAAGCAGGAAATATACACGAATGATATTTATACAAAGACTGGAAATAATGACAGGAGTGACAGGAAAATGAAAGTAGCTAAATTTGGCGGAAGTTCTCTGGCAAGTGCAGAACAGATAAAAAAGGTGGCGGATATTGTAGCGACGGATGAAGACCGCAGGGTGGTAGTAGTATCTGCGCCCGGCAAAAGAAGCGGCGAAGATACGAAAGTAACAGATTTATTAATCGCCCTCGCCGAAGCCTGCCTGGAGAATTCCGGGGTGGAAGAGGCCAAAAACAGAGTACTGGAACGCTTCCGTAGTATTACAGCCGAATTGAACCTATCAGACGACATTATCGCAACTATTGAAAGTGATATTGAGGCCCGTATTCAGTTCAGCAAAAGTAATGAAGGACGTTTCGTTGACCAGATGAAAGCCGGCGGCGAAGATAATAACGCTAAGGTAGTGGCAAGGTATCTTCAAAGCATCGGCACTGTGGCCGAGTATGTTAACCCAAACGATGCCGGCCTGTTTGTAAGCGACACCCCCGGAAATGCCCAGGTGCTGAACGAGTCCTACGACCACATTTATAAGCTGCGCGAGCGCGAAGGAGTAGTAGTATTTCCAGGATTCTTCGGCTATTCGAAAGAAGGGGATCTCGTCACCTTTTCCCGTGGAGGGTCGGATATTACCGGCTCCATTCTGGCTGCGGGAGTACAGGCTGATCTTTACGAAAATTTCACAGATGTGGACTCGGTATTTGCGGCCAATCCCACAGTGGTGGACAGTCCTTGCGCGATTAAACGGATGACCTACCGTGAAATGCGGGAGCTTTCCTATGCAGGATTCGCTGTTTTTCATGATGAGGCACTCATTCCGGCTTTTCGCAAAAAGATTCCGGTCTGCGTGAAAAACACAAATAACCCGCATGGAAGCGGGACGATGATCATTTCGGAACGGGAATATTCATTGAATCCAATTATCGGCATTGCGGCAGATAAAGGATTTGAAACTATCTACGTACGCAAATACTTAATGAACAGAGAAGTAGGTTTTGGCCGCCGGCTGCTTGCGATTATTGAAGACGAAGGCGTTTCGTATGAGCACATGCCGTCAGGGATCGATGACACGTCCATCATTATCGAAGAAGGCCAGATGTCCAAAGAAAAAGAAGAGCGTATCATTGAGCGGATCATGAATGAACTCGATGCAGACGATGCTTACATTGAAAAAGGATACGCGATGATTATGCTCGTAGGCGAAGGCATGCATGAGACGGTGGGCGTAGCTGCCCGCGCGACCCGGGCATTCTCCGAAAAAGGCATTAACATTGAAATGATCAACCAGGGCTCATCTGAAGTGTCACTCAGTTTCGGGATTGCTGAAGGGCATGTTGATGAAGCCATCCGCGGTTTATATGAAGAATTTTTCAGCACGAAAGAAATACTGCAGTAAAAATAAAGAGGGCGGCCACGGGGCTGCCCTCTTTTGTACATAAAAAGCTAATCCTTTTGTTTTTCTTTTAGAAGCTGTTTAATATCGCTCAGCTCGCTCTCCATGTGATCAAGCTGCTTCTGCAGCTTGTCTTCGCTTTCTTCGGCTTCCGCTTTTTCAACGTTGCTTACAATGACGCCGACAAACAGGTTAAACACAACAAACGTTCCGACGAGCACAAAGGAGACAAAATAAATCCAGCTTAATGGATTCGTTTCAGCGATTGGGCGCATGACTGCACTTGCCCACGACTCGAGGGTTACGACCTGAAAGAGTGTCAGTAAGGACTGGAAAATGTCTCCGAAATACTCAGGGGCCGTGTCACGATAAAGCATTGTGCCAATTACGGCATACACGTAAAAAATGATGCTCATCAGAATCATAATATTCCCTAACGAAGGGATGGTGCGGAGCAGAGCGTCCACAAGCCGCCGCAGGGAAGGAACAACTGTGATGGCCCGGAGCACCCGTAGGACCCGGAGCACCCGTAGGACAGTAATAAAAGCTGAACCAGCGAAAATGTGACCAGCTGCTACAATGAAGAAATCAAACCAGTTCCAGGGAGAACGGAAAAAACGATAGGAGGGGAAAACACCTAAAAACCGGATGATAACCTCGATGGTAAAAAGCCAGAGAAGTATGTAATTTAACACAGAAAACGTATTTTCGTAACGCCCGTATAAGGTTTCAGAGGTTTCAAGCCCTACGAGGAGTGCATTAAATAAAATAAGTGTCGTTACAACAGCAGTGAAAAACGGCTGATCCAAAATGACAGCTAAACGCTGCCGAAAACGGGTAAAGGTAGATATCTCGCTCATAGGTAGACTCCTTTAAAAAGATGTGAACCGCTTTGATTGTACAGAAAAAAATGGACGAAGAAAAGAAATAGCTGTGTAAGGAGGAATTATATGAACCCGGATGTCATTATTATTGGTGCCGGCCTCGCCGGATGGAGCGCGAACCGCGAGCTTGAAAAGCACGGCCTGCGCACTGTGGTTGCAGAAAAAAGCAGAGGGCTTGGCGGGAGAATGGCGACACGAAGATTGAACAACAGCCGTGCGGACCACGGGGCTCAGTTTTTCACTGCCAGAAGTCAGTCGATGAAAGAGACAGTAAAAGAATGGGAAGCGGCGGGATACATACGTAATTGGAGCAACGGGTTTATTCAGCTCGAAAACCTTGAGCAGGAGCAGCATTTTCAGGGAGACGGACACCCGAGATATGTTGGGCGGGCCGGGATGGCACCGCTGATGAAAAATTTATGGAAGGGAAAAACGATAGAAAAGGAAACAAAAATTACGACAATCGTGCCCGGGGAAGAAGGCTGGGTACTTCGTGCAGATACTAACCAAATGGAAGCGCGGGCGGTACTTTTAACTTCCCCGGTGCCGCAGTCCCTGGATATGCTGCAAAACGTTCCCGGAGAGCGCAGGTGGGAAGAGGATCTTTCTTCTGTCCGCTATGATCCGTGTTTATCTGTAATGATCGAATATGACGGGGAGAGTCCTCTTATAGCGCCGGGAGGCATCCAGACCAGGGACCCGAGAATTCAGTTTGTCGGCTGTAATCTTCAGAAAGGCATTTCTGATTCCTGCGTTCTAACCGTGCACGCTGAAGGTGAATGGTCAAGGGAGCACTGGGACGACACCGATGAAGTTTTTGCCGAAGAACTGACCCGTATTGCGGGGCCGCTTTTGGACCGCAAAAAAATAATGAAGATCCATCCGAAGCGATGGCGTTACGCGAAGCCGGTACATATGTATCCGGACCGTTCAAGGAGCTATGATTCGCCGTATCCACTTGCATTTGCAGGAGACGCGTTTGGAGAAGGGAAAGTGGAAGGAGCTGTTTTAAGCGGAAAGGATGCAGCAGGGAAAATTATTTCGCTGCTGCAATAAAAAAGCAGGAGCCGGGGCCCGGTTCCTGCTTTTCTTTCATTAATCTCCAATGGAGCCGGATCGCTTCGAAGCCTCTTTCATGGCTTCTAAAAAATGCTTCTGGACTCTGTGCTTTTCAAGATGGGTGAAAGCCGCTTCCGTCACTCCATTTGGACTTAGTACTTCCTGATACAGTTCATGCGGTTTTTTGTCAGCATCGAGGTAGCGAAAAGCCGCCCCTTCCATTGTGTGAGCGATAATATTTTTTGCTTCCTCAGGCTCAAAGCCGGATTCGGCCGCCATTGCCTCCATCGCTTCCAAAAAATAATAAAAATAGGCAGGGCCGCTTCCGGCAATCGCGGTGAAACCGTCGATGTCCTGCTCGGAAATCGTGTGCACGCTCCCAACTACCTGGAACAGCGATTCTGCAAGGTCAAGGTCCTCGTCAGTGGCATAGGTGCCTGCACATATAGCCGTTGTTGACGCGCCGACGTGAGCGGAAGTGTTTGGCATCGAACGGACTACCGGTATCTCCTGTTCGACGAAGGATTCAAGATCACTTAAAGAAATACCGGCCAGGACGCTGATCAAAAGCTTATCCTTTGTCAGTTCGCCGGCAAATGACTGGACGACCGCTTCGGCGTCTTTTGGTTTGACGGCAAGAACGACGATGTCCGCCGCTTTCACAGCTTCTTTATTATCAGTTTTGACCTGGATGCCGTACTGCTCCTGCAATCGCTTCTGCTTATCCACAGACGATTTAACCGTTCCAAGTACGTTCGCCGGTTTGACCAGCTCATGGCGCAGAAGACCTGAAAATATAGCTTCTGCCATCGAGCCGGAGCCGATAAATGCAATGGTTTTCTGCTGTAGGTTTGTTTTTGTCATCATTTGATCTGCCCATCTCCGTGAATTAAATATTTGTAGGAGGTGATTGCCTTCAGTCCCATTGGGCCGCGGGCATGCAGCTTCTGGGTGCTTACTCCAATCTCTGCCCCGAACCCGAATTCAAATCCGTCGGTGAAGCGGGTGGACGCGTTATGATAAAGAGCAGCCGCATCAATCTGCTGGAAAAACTTCCGTTTATTTTCCGCGGATTCTGTAACAATTGCCTCAGAGTGATACGTCGTGAACGTATTGATATGCTCGATGGCTTCTTCCGTATTCTGTACGGTTTTCACCGAAACGATCATATCCAGGTATTCGGTATTCCAATCCTCATCAGTGGCGGGCTCCACATCGCCGTGCAGCTTTTGCACGCCGTCGTCCCCGCGGATAGTCACTCCATGTGCAAGCAGTGCATGCACCAGTGATTCACCGTGGGCGTTAAGCCAGGACTGGTGAACAAGAATGGTTTCAGCTGCATTGCAGACAGAAGGGCGCTGCGTTTTGGCGTTAACGGCAATCTGCACCGCTTTGTCGGCTTCGGCGGTTTCATCAATAAAAATGTGACAGTTGCCGACGCCGGTTTCAAGCACCGGCACGGTGGACTGATTCACTACAGTTTTTATTAAATTAGCACCTCCGCGCGGAATCAGCACATCCAGATAATCATTCATCTGAAACATTGTCGTGGCAGCCTCTCTTGACGTGTCGGAGGCAAGCTGCACCGCTTCCTTCGGAAGGGAGGTTTTTGCCAGAGCCTCCCATATAGCGTCCATGACCGCCTGGTTTGACTGAAAAGCGGAAGAGCTTCCGCGTAAAAGAACGCCGTTGCCGGTTTTTAAAGCAAGAGCGGCTGCGTCAGCCGTCACATTTGGACGGGCTTCGTAAATCATGCCGATCACGCCGAGCGGCACCCGGATGCTTTCCATTTTCAGGCCGTTCGGCCGGGTCCAGGATTCAATGGTTTCACCGATAGGATCTTCAAGAGAGGCGATCTGCCGGCAGCCATCAGCCATACCTGCGATGCGTCCCGAATCAAGCGTTAGACGGTCAAGGAGGGCGGGGGATAACCCATTCTTTCTGCCTGCTTCAAGGTCCTGGGCGTTCGCTTCAAGAATAAAAGGTTCTCTCGTTTCAAGTTCGTCGGCGATAAGTGCAAGTGCCTTGTTTTTTTCTTCGGTAGAAGCGACAGCGACACGTTTCGCTGCTTTTTTAGCTGCTTCTCCCTGCATCCGCATCTGGGTGCTGATTTGTGTTTGTTCCATGTTTATCTCTCCCTTACAGTAGTAATCCAGTTATCCCGGTGGATGACTTCTGATTTTGACGTTAATGTAAACGAGGCTGCTTCGGCCGAGGATTTTCCTTTAACAGCCTGCAGCTCCTTGGCACTCATGTTCACCTGTCCCCGTCCGAGCAGCTGGTCCTTCTGGTCATACACATCGACAACATTCCCGGGGGAAAAGTGGCCCTGGACATCGACGATGCCTGCAGGGAGCAGGCTTTTTCCTGAGCGAAGCAGCGCTTTTGCCGCTCCATCGTCAACTGTTAAGGCACCGGCAGTAACAGAGTGGAGGCCGATCCACTGTTTTTTATTGTTTATTACATCGCCGCCGGGCACCCCTATATAGGTGCCGTCCCCTTTGCCGCTGAGGACGTCTTCGAGTCGGTGGCCGCTGCCGAGTCTGCCGACAAATACCCGGGTGCCGAGTCGGATGGCTGTGCCGGCTGCTTTTAGCTTGGACCTCATACCACCGGTACCGACAGAGGAGCTGGATTCACCGGCCTGATCCATTAGGTCGTTCGTGATGGACGGGATGAAATGATATTTCTTGGCTTCTGGATCTTCGTTTGGGTTCTTATCGTAAATGCCGTTGATATCTGTTAATATCAGCAGTGTATCTGCATGCACAAGTCCAGCTACAAGTGCTGACAGCATGTCATTATCCCCAAACGTAAGTTCATCGACAGCGATAGAGTCATTTTCGTTAATAATGGGAAGCACCTGGCGGTGAAGGAGCTCGGTAATAGTAGAGTGAGCATTCTGGTACTGGCTGTGATTGGCAAAATTTTCACGGGTCAAAAGCAGCTGGCCGCAAGCGATATTTACTCTGCTGAATTCTTCGTTATACGCCTGCATCAGCTGGCTCTGCCCGACAGCAGCGGCAGCCTGTTTACCGGCAGTCGTAACCGGACGGGACGGATAGCCAAGGTCGTAAAAGCCGGCAGCTACGGCCCCGGAGCTGATCAAAATAACTTCGTTTCCTGCCTGTCGCAGCCGGATGATTTCATCTGCATACTGCTTCAGCTTTTCCCTGCTTAAGCTTCCCTGCTGATTCGTTAAAGAACTGCTCCCGATTTTAACTACGACCCGTTCTTTTTTCATTGGAACCACCTGTCTTATTCGTTCTGATTGCATATAAAAAACCCCTTCGCCTGTAAAAGGACGAAAGAGTTATCCGCGGTACCACCTTTAGTTGAAAAGACTGCGTCTTTTCCGCTCATGTCCATTAACGCAGGACCGCGTCCTAAAGGAAGCTCACGGACAGGTTCAGGCAAAACAAATTCCGGCATAGCTTTCAGCTCGTGGCTATGCTCTCTGTCGGTGCTTTGTCCTACTATTTCCGTTTCACAGCTTTTGTACTATTCAGCTTATTTGTGATTACTATTATGTAAAGTGCCAGGTAGTTTGTCAAGTTTTAATACGTCTGGGAGGAAGATTAGTTGAAAACAATTATATTAACAGGAGCAAGCAGCGGTATTGGCAGAAAAACGGCAGAAAAGCTCGTGCAAAACGGAGAGACGGTAATAGGTATCGGAAGGAACACGGAGCAGCTGCAGGCAGCAGAAGAAGAATGGAAGGGGTATCCCGGGAAGTTTGCAGCCTGGACGATGGATGTTGGGGTAATAGAAAACGCGGCAAAAGAAATGAAAAAAATCACTGGTATATACGGAAGCCCGGACGTCCTCATTAATAACGCCGGTACAGGGAAGTTCGGGGAACTGGAGCAACTGAGCATAAAGGACTGGGAGCAGATGATAGATACAAATGTAAAAGGAAACATCGCCATCACTCAGGCGCTGCTTGCTGAATTAAAACAGACGGGCGGACATATCGTTTTCACAGGCTCAACCGCAGGGATTATAGGCACACCCAAAGCGACCGTTTACGCCGCAAGCAAACGTGCTGTGCTTGGATTCGCCGAAGCGCTGCGCCTGGAGACGGCCGGAACGGGGGTGCGGGTTTCGGTATTAAATACCGGGCCGGTGAGAACTGATTTTCACGACCGCGCAGATCCGAGCGGGAAGTATAAGCGTTCGGTTGAACAGATAGCCCTATCCTCCGAAAAAGTAGCCGGACAGCTGGTGAAGCTGGTGGAGAAGCCGAAGCGCACGGTGTTTATGCCCCGGTGGATGAAAGTCCTCAGTACGCTGTACCAGCTGTGGCCTTCAGCAATAGAAAAAATCGGACGCAGGCAGTTCCACCGCAAATGATCACTGCTGTCGTTCAAGAGCGGCAAAGGATAGGCCGCTGATCGATTCAAATACATGAATGCCGCTCATGGTTACGGCCATCGTACTGGCACCTGGAAAAATGGAATCTCCGCAGAACCATATGTTTTCAAGCGGGCTTCGGTGGGATAATGGCTGAAAAAACGTGTTTTTCCTCGTCTGCGGGAATCCGCCAACCATCCCGCGGGGTCGTTTAATGTAGCGTTCCCAGGCGTGCGGGGCTCCGGGAAGGATCCGCTCCGGCTCGACCGGCAGGCCGGCTTCCTGAATCTTTTCCACAAGCGCCCTGGTGGCTGCTGACTTTTTTTCTTCATACAAGGACAGATCCTCCCAGTATTCGGGCGGTGTGTGAGTGGAGACGGTAAACGTATGCTCACCTTCGGGAGCCCGGAGACGATCATCCGGCGCTGATAATGAATAAAATAAATGGCTTGAAATGCCGGGAAGCTTCTGGTCCCAGAGCAGCTGGTGAAATAGCGCTGCGGGCGGCTCTGACGGCTTGCAGACGCCGTACATAGAAAAAGTACTCCAGATCGGCGTTTCGGATTTGGTCTGCCAGCGCCGGGTGAATTGTCTTCGCTCTTCAGACCGAAATAGAGGCAGGGCGGCCTGGACAGGGATGTTTAACACCAGGTGATCGGCGCTGCTCTTCCGGTCCCGGTGATCAATAACCGTCCAGGTACCGTCATCGTTCCTTTCCACAGCCTGAATGCGGCGGCGCTTTTGCATAGAAGCTCCGTGACGCTCACCCGCTTCTTTTAACTTTTCTGCCATACGGTACAATCCGCCGTATACATAGGAAGCACCCTGATGGTATAAATCGAGGGCGTACAGTCCAAGCAGGGCAGGGGCATGGCGGCTGCTTGTCTGCAGGCTGTCCAGAAGCTGCCCGTCAATATACTGGTGTACCTCGGTATCCTGCAGACGGTAGTGCCGCAGCACATCCTCGGTGGAGGCAGCGAGCCAGCGGACAGCACCGAGGATACCGGGCCGCAGCGCCCGCACAGAACGAATGAAATCAGCGGGCTTTTGCATTGGAAGAACCGGAAGGTGGTGGATCAGCTTCCGGAGCTCCTCCCCCACCCGGAAAATATAGCGGTATAACGAGCGGATACTGGCTGCCGAGGATGGAAACAGCCCACAAAGAGTATCGATATGCTTTTCCCGGGAAGAGTAAAGAGGCAGAGTAAAAGAAGGAGCGTGAACCTGCATAATGGTCTCCAGGCTCTCGTGTTTTGGAATTGGCTCGCCGAGGTGGCTGAAAACCCGGTGGTGAAGCCCGTCCGGCTGCTGCAGACCGAGGCCGAGAGTGGTGCCGACAGGAAACAGGTGCGGCTTGTGTGTGAACTTGCCGGCGCAGCCGCCCCATTCATTGGAAGCTTCAAACAAAGTGACGTCACAGTGGTGGCGGGCGAGCAGGGCGGCTGTTGTAAGACCGCCGAAGCCTCCTCCGATAACAATTACAGATGGTCGGTTCATGTTACTCCTCCTAGACAGCATTGCCCTTTTTTCTCCTGACATGCTAGACTTAACGAAAATCACGCGAAAGGATGTGCTTTCATGCATCAGCCGAGAATTGGCATAGCCGTTTGGATTAAATCTGTCAAACAGGCGAGACAGCTGAGAAAGTACGGATTAGTGCACTACGTTTCCAAACAAATGAAATACGCGGTAATATATGTGGATCAGGAAAATGTGGATACGGCTATAAGCCAAATTGGAAATCTCGGTTTTGTGGAAAGGGTGGAGCGTTCGGAAAAACCATTTATTCCGCTAGAATACCACAAGGTCGAAAAAGAAAGCCAACCGCAGGATGACAGCATAGGAATATAAATAAGCCACCTTTTATTGTTCGAAGGGAAACGCTGTTTTATAATAAGGGAGGCAGAAAGAAGGGACCTCTCTCATGGTAAGATGGAGAAAAAATTTATATATATTAATGGCTGCCCAATTTTTCGTAATGGCAGCCATGACGATGATCGTTCCATTCCTGCCGCTGTATCTGCAGGAACTTGGAGTGACAGACCCTGGGCAGATAAGTATCTGGTCAGGTGTTATTTTTGGCGTCAATTTTTTAACGGCTTTTTTATTTGCCCCGCTCTGGGGTAAAATTGCAGACAGACAGGGCCGTAAGCTGATGGTGCTTCGTTCCGGCTTCGGTATGGCAATCGTAATGGTACTGATGGGATTTGCCACCGGTCCGTGGAGTTTGTTTTTTCTGAGAATGCTGAACGGGACCATCAGCGGTTTTATTCCGGCTTCGATCGCGCTCGTGTCCACGAACACACCGAAGGAATATGTGGGGCGTGCGCTCGGTATGCTGCAGTCGGGCACGGTGGCAGGAACGATCTGCGGTCCGCTGATCGGCGGCCTGCTTGCAGACGCGTTTGGCTTCCGGGCTATATTTAACATTACCGGACTAGGCATCGCCGTGGCCGCGGTTGCCGTTTTGTTTTTAGTGAAGGAAGATTTCGAGAAGCCGGAGCAGGTGGAGAAAACGAAAACGAGTGATGATTTCAAAAGGATTGCAGGCGTACAGCCTATGATCCCTCTGTATACCGTTATTTTTCTTGTGCAGTTCGCGCTGATCGGAGTGAATCCGCTCATTTCCGTGTTTGTTGGAGAGCTGAGCGGCAGAGAGGACAATGCTTTTTACGCTGGTCTGGCTGTGGCCTCCCTGGGGGTGGCGAACATGCTTGCTTCGCCAAAGCTTGGTAAACTCAGCGATACGAAAGGAGCGCAATATGTGCTGTTCGGTTCATTAATCGGCGCAGTGCTTCTTTCTATACCGCAGGCCTTCGTAACAAACCTTTGGCAGCTGATTGCTGCACGTTTTTTTGTTGGTTTGTGTCTCGGCGGCCTTTTGCCGGCCGCTAACACGCTAATACGCCAGCTGTCCCCACAGGGGATGGAAAGCAGGGCATACGGATTTTCCAACAGCTTTTTGTTTCTTGGAAACATGCTTGGACCGGCTGCTGGAGGGCTGATCAGCGCCGCTCTTGGTATGCGCGGTTTGTTTTTAATCAGCGCCGCCATATTGGGGGCTGCTGTCTTTGTCATGTATACAAAAGTGATTCCGAAGCTGGCGCAGCGCACAGAATCGTAGAGTGAGGCGAAACGTATGAGAGTGATAGCAGGGGAACTTAAAGGACGAAGGCTGAAGGCTGTGCCGGGAACCGGCACAAGGCCGACGTCAGATAAAGTAAAAGAGGCATTGTTTCATAAGCTGGGCCCCTTTTTTTCTGAGGAGGAAACGGTCCTCGATCTGTTCGCCGGAACCGGGAACCTCGGAATTGAGGCGCTCAGCAGAGGCTGCAGTTCAGCTGTTTTTGTCGACAAAGCCCAGAATGCGGTCAGGACCATCCGGGCCAATATTGACGCTTTTGCGCTTGGTGCCCGGACAGAGGTTTACCGTTCAGAAGCATCTAAAGCCCTGGAACGTCTCGAGGCCCGGGGGCGGCAGTTCGATTTGATTTTTTTTGATCCTCCTTACGCAGAAGAAAAAGCAGGTCAGCTGGTGAAAAAGGTACTGGACTGCTCTATGCTAAAAGAAAACGGCATGCTTATATGGGAGCATGCCACCGCAAAATCGGCAGCGTTTGACGGACGTCTGTCTGTATTCGCAGAAAAAAATTACGGTGATACCACACTTACAATATTGCAGCTGACAGGAGGCGCTAACAATGGCGAATAAAGCAATTTATCCAGGAAGCTTTGACCCGGTTACCAACGGCCATCTGGATATTATCGAACGGGCGTACAATGTATTTGATCATGTGGTAGTGGCAGTACTGCATAACCGGAAAAAAGAGCCGTTCTTTTCCATTGACCAGCGTGTGAAGCTGATAGAAGAATCAGTCAAGCACATGCCAGGGGTGGAAGTGGATGCTTTTCACGGGCTTTTAGTGGATTACGTAAAAGAAATAAAAGCTGATACGATCGTAAGAGGCCTCCGGGCAGTGTCTGATTTTGAATATGAAATGCAGGCAGCGTCAATAAACAGAAAGCTCGAGCCCGGCGTGGAGACGTTTTTTATGATGACAAATCACCAGTACTCTTATCTGAGCTCGAGTATTGTAAAGGAAGTGGCGGAATACGGTGCAGATGTATCCGGGCTTGTGCCTGCGCACGTGGAAGATGCGCTCAAAAAGCAGTTTGAGAAGAAAAACCGGGGGTAGAAGCCCGATTCATTGCAATTTCCCTTCCATCCTTCGTATGATGAATAATAATTGTTTATAAAGGATGAAGAACATGTATCGCACCGGAAGCAGGAAAATGCGGAGGATTATTACTGCAGCTGTCATAGCAGCTGTGGTGCTTATATTAACCCAGGTGCCTCTCCCGTACTATTATATACAGCCAGGTTCGGCAGCCAGCCTCTCCCCGGTAGTCGAAGTGGAGCAGGGGGCAGAGGAATCCGGTGAAATGTATTTAACGACTGTTTTTCAACAGGGTGCTACACCGGCACTTGCTTTATGGTCAGTATTTTCTCCTTACCGCGAGCTTTCTCCAAAGAATTCCTATCAATTCGAAGATGAAAGTGATGAGGAATTTTTTGAACGCCAGCGTCAGGTAATGGAGAGCTCCCAGGAGTCTGCAGAAATAGCAGCGTATGAAGCGGCCGGGAAGACTGTCAATGTAGAATACCGAGGAGTAAGGGCTTCGGACTTTATCGAAGGAATGGACGCGGCAGAAAAGCTGGAGGAGGGCGACCTGATCCAGGCGGTCAATGGCACGGATATCCAGACGCTTGAGGAATTAAACAGTGAGATTGCAAATGTGGAAACAGGTGATAAAGCAACCATCACTTTTCAGCGTAATAACAGGCAGATGGAGGCAGAGGTTGCAGTGGAATCGTTTCCGGCTTCGACCGGGGAGGAGGAAAACTCCGGTCTTGGAATATTGTACCCCTATACGGAAAGGACCGTTTCGCTTGATCCCGGGGTTACGATCGACGCAGGTTCTATCGGAGGGCCTTCTGCGGGTCTGATGTTTGCGCTTGAAGTATACAATCAGCTCACAGAAGAAGATCTTACAGGCGGCGAGAAAATTGCCGGTACCGGCACCATTGACGAGCAGGGCGGTGTCGGCCCGATTGGCGGAATAGATAAAAAAATTGTGGCGGCGGATAAAGAAGATATAGATGTCTTTTTTGCGCCTGCGTCAGACATGGCGTCTCCCTCCAATTATGAAATTGCCAGGCAGACGGCGGAAAGTATCGGGTCAGATATGGAAATCGTACCAGTGGAGACACTTGACGAAGCCTTAAACTACCTAAAAAACGATTTGAAAGTAGCTGAAAGCAAACCTTAGAAAAGCAGCAGGGGCGGGAGGTCGTAATCCTTCCGCCATTCTTTCTGCCTTTCAGCAGGCGGAAGTAAAAGCGCATAAGCATTATCAGCCCGTTCGCCGATGGCCAGCTGCGGTGTTTTTTTACTGCTCATTTTCGTATAAAGAGGAACGGATATATGTTTTTTTGCCTGGTTTAAATAGAATCTTCCCTGCTCATTCATGCCCAGAACCCGGATGTGATCAACATTCCGTCCGTCAGAGGCGGCAGAGGCTTCATCTTTTGTCAAACCGGTTAATATATGCACAGCGGTACGCTGAAGGCGTGTCAAAGTATAACGCTTTGTTTTTACGAGGTGCAGCCACTGGTCGAAAGCGGCTGCTTCCTTCATCAGCCGCTTCATACGGTTATGGAGGCCCTCGGACATATCATAGTGGGAAGCAAGCTCTGTGTCGGAGGCAGCTACCACCTTGGCCTGCAGAACAGCAAAATAATCCTCCCAAAACCGCAGGCGTGGGAGTCGGGTAAGAATGCGCCTGGAGGCTTCAGGGATAAACGAACTGATATCCTCCCCGCGCTGAAGCATCTGCCGGAGGCTGGTGGCGCTTGCGATAGACGAGTCCTGTGGAGAGATATCGTGATAGGAAGCGCCCTTTCGTTTGACAGTGTCGATCCGGAGCTCCGGGTAAGCCTGTGCTGCAGCTTTTGTATAATGGAAGCCGAGAATATTGTTTGGCTGGCTTAAGTCCGGCAGGGAGCCCGGAGCCTCTAAGTCCCTGTAGGCCAGTTCGTTGGCTTTAGCATAGCTGCATCCTCCCTGAATATGAAAGCGTACGCGTTCATCAAAATGGTCCCGGTGCGCGTAAAGAAAATCGACAAGCTTTATAAATGGAGCGGATTCTCCATGCTCGCTGCCGAAGTTTAAATCGGTAACCCCGAGCTCTCTGCAGATGGAAACAGCCCCGGCAGCAAATATGTCAGCATGCTGGCAGGCAAACATATAAGGAAGCTCGATAACAAGGTCAGCCCCGCTCGAGATCGCCATTTCCGCCCGTTCCCTTTTAGGAACGAGAGCGGGTTCGCCCCTTTGTAGAAAAGGGCCGCTCATAATACATACGATCACGTCGGCCTTACTCTGGTCTGCAGCCTGTTCGAGGTGATACAGGTGGCCGTTATGAAAAGGATTGTATTCGACAACCACTCCTAGAACATTCATTATAAGTCCGCCTTTCACGTAGGGTATTTCGGGAGATATCGCTTTTCACGTTTCTTTATTCATGATACGATGTTTTTCGAGAGTTCAAAAGGGTTTACTGTAAAGAAAAAATGTTGACAAAGAACGTTACGATGGATATAATTACTCTTGTTGTCTGGAGGTGGATCCGATGAAATGGGGTATCCAGCAGTTACTTTCAAAGAAGCACGAACAGTCGTTTAACATCGAAGATGAAGCAGATGTTTCAGAGATGATTGAACGCGATAAAGAGTTACGGGATATTAGTGCTGTGCATGTGCAGGGCGAAGGGACAATCGTTGAAGAAACCTTTCAAGTACACCTGCGGTTAACAGGAACGATGATACTTCCATGTGCGCGCACGCTCGCGGACGTCCATCATCCGTTTGATGTGGAAATGTTTGAAGCATTTCGGCTGGATGGAATGCCGGCGGACGAAGAAAACATTAATGAACACGAGCCAGAAGATGGTTTTGTCGATCTTCTCCCATATATTAAAGAAAACATTTTCCTTGAAATGCCGTTCAGAGTCTTCGCGAAAGAGGGGGACGGTGAGCCGCTTGCTCCTCAGAGCGGAGATAACTGGCGGGTAATCTCGGAGGATGAATTAATAAAGGAACGGGAGCAGGAAGCTCCTAAAGTTGATCCGAGAATGGCTGATTTATCGAAGTATTTCGATAAAGGCTCCAGCTGATCCAAAATCATTCACTGGTTGAAATAATCTTTATCTTATAAGGAGGTGGGAATCATGGCAGTACCTTTTAGACGTACTTCTAAGACCCGTAAACGTATGCGCAGAGCTCATCATAAAGTAGCAGTACCAGGTATGGTAGAATGTGAACAATGTGGAGAGCAGAAACTATCTCACCGCGTGTGCAGAAATTGCGGTTCTTACAAAGGCGAAACAGTTGTAGAAAAGTAATAAAAAAAGCAGGGAGCCGGAGACGGCGTCCTGCTTTTTTTATATAAGCACTGAGGAATCGGATACTACGACTCAGTATCGGAAAGAGGTGGTTCGGCAGTTAATTCTTCTGCTTTTTGCGGCTGTACCCCTTTTGGATACCATACGTATGGATTTTCACCACGATCTCTGACCGGGTTGTATTCTGCGGGTTCAAAGCCCATTTTTAGCCAGAAATCATCCGAACGCTGACGTGCGTTTGTTTTCACCGGCAGTTCAAAGCTTTTTGCATAGTTGACAAGCTCCTCTCCAAAACCGCGTCCCCGGTAAGGCTCGAGTACTTCGAGTTTCCAAAGCTCAAGGTAGTCCTGGGGAGGGTCAAAGAAGCGGTCGTATTTGCCGGTAATTGTATATAAACACATACGTGCAACCAGCCGGTCTCCAAAATAAATGCCGTAAAATGGAGAACGGCTGTCGTTTTCCATAATGTTTTCTTCGAGCTCTTCCTGCATGGAAAGCTCCTGAGCGCCAACTTCTTTAAAGTTTTGAAATTCTTCTAATGTCTTGTAGTTTATGAGTAATGGTACAACTTCTATTCCGCTCATGCGATTGGCCTCCTTCACTAATAACTTCCAACTTCATTATACACGAAAACGTTTTAAATCGAAAAGTGAAAAGTCGGTGTCCCTGATCGTCCAATGCTACTAGTCCGGAGAGTAGAGATATGCTAAAATGCTTGAGACATCTAAAATTCATCAATAATATTGATGTTTAATGTGATAGAGTTAAGAAAATGCGAGCAAACTGGATGAGGGAAAGTGACAAATATGCTACAGCAGATATATGGATGGTTAATGGAAGCAGCTCTGGCCTTTCCGCCGGCTTTTTGGTACATAGCCTATCTGGTCACGGCAAAATTAACGAAAAGAAAAACATACGCCTTCCGGGCTGCCTGTGATTCCACTACATTGTTGTTCATCGCTTCGGTGCACAGATGGTCAAGTGATCTGTGGAACGAATCCTACCTGTGGGTTATTTATTTAGTGATTCTGGCCAGTGCCGTAGTGATATCCATCATTCATTATCATTCCCGGGAGGAGTTGGAATTTTTTCGGGTGCTGAAGGGCATATGGAGATGCAGCTTTTTTATATTTACGGCAGGGTATGTCCTGTTAGCCGGATACTGGGTGTATCTGCAGTTCACGGCATAGAACGGAGCAAGGCATAAAGGATGGTAGTTTGATATGAAAGTGCTGTACGATCAACCAATAGATAACAATCATTTTTTGCATGACTATCAAAAAGGACAACCCAGTGCCAGGCAGCTCTTTCATTACGCTGGAAATACACAGGGGGTGCAGGACCGGCTTCGTTATTTAGACGGCCGGTCTTTTGAACGCCAGCGTTTAAAGCAGCTTCTGCAGAAGTATAATGACAGCCTGCACTACGGGGGAAGGGCGGTTACAGCCCTCGAAAAACTTGAAAACGAAGAAACCGTCATTGTAGCCGGCGGCCAGCAGGCCGGGATGCTTACCGGTCCGTCTATGGTTATATCCAAGGCTGTATCGGTAATTAAGCTGGCAGAGCAAGAGCAAAAGAGGCTGGAGCGTCCAGTGCTTCCTTTGTTTTGGATCGCGGGCGAGGACCATGACTGGGAGGAAGTAAACCATGTCAATTTTCCGGTCGAAGGACATCTCGGCAAAACAAGATTTGAGGGTAATTTTCTGCCGAATGTACCTGTCTCGGAACAGCCGTTTGATCCAGAGGAAGCGCAAGCATTTGTGGAAGAGGCCTTTTCAAAGCTCCGGGAGACTTCGCTTACAAATGAATTAAGAAACGAAGTGAATGAACTGGTGCGTGGTTCAGCATCCTGGTCCCAGTTTTTCGCAGAAATGATGCGCTGGCTGTTTAAAGATACGGATCTCATCATGATGGACCCGCAGCAGCCGGAATGGAGAGAATTGGGAGCGCCATTGTTTCAAAGCCTGCTCTCTGTACCGGAAAAAATAAATGAAGCTGTTTACCAGGGCTCAGCTGAAAGGGCGGCAGCGGGATACGGAGCTGTCGAAGGCATTAATTTTGACAGCGGCCACTTGTTTTTTCATATAAATCATGTGCGGCACCTGCTTGAATATAAAGACGGGGCCTGGCGGAGCCGGAGATCAGGAGAAACAATCGAAACGGGGGAATTACTGGAAGAAGCAGTACACGCCCCCTTTCGTTTCAGTACTGATGTAGTGACCCGGCCGCTGATGCAGGAGCAGATGCTTCCGATTCTTCATTTCGTGGCAGGCCCGGGGGAAATACAGTACTGGTCTCTTTTAAAGCCATTGTTTGAAGCATTGGGTTTGCGGGTGCCGATTGTACAAAAGCGCATGGAAATACATTATGCCACCCGGCAGGTACAGCAGGCAGCTGAAAAAGAACATATTCCCTTCAGGGAGCTGCTGAATTTGCCGGCACTCGAACAAAGGCTTCAGAAGGTGAAACATGCTGCCCTTGAAGTGGATGGCAAAGCCAAAGCGGAACAGGTAATGGAAGAAATGAAAGAAGCGCATGCCGCTCTTGCTGACGCATGGATTCGGCAGTTTCCTTCACAGGAAAGTTTTGCAGAAGAGAACTGGCGGAGGATTGAAAAAGAAGTCCGTTATCTAGGCGACCGGCTGGATGCGGAACAGGAGCGTACCGTTCAGGTTCACGTACGGCGGCTCGAATTGATTATCGGTCAGCTCTACCCGCGCCGGGAGCCGGCGGAACGGCAGGTGAACATTTTGTTTATGCTGAATGAATTCGGCGGTTGTCTTCCATCACAGGTTTTAGCTGGAACAGAGTGGAAAAGCGGCCGGCAGAACATTATATTACTGTAGCATCTTCGTGCTGATTTATACGATATCCGGCTGAAAGCTTCCCGAAATAGCGGGAAGTTTTTTTTGTCTTAGATTGTCAATTTAAGTGCAACACTTCTTCTTGAAACACTTCTTCCGTGGTTTTCCCATGTAAACAATTTCTGGGACGGCGGTGAATCAGCCCGGTCACGTAGTCCACTTCCTGTTGGGTCAGACGAGCCAAATCCATGCCCTTCGGGAAAAATTCCCGGAGAAGACCGTTGGTATTTTCATTGGTTCCCCGTTGCCAGGCAGCATAGGGATCGGCAAAGTACACGGGCACGCCCCGAGCTTCCAGTGTGGGAAAGCAGGCAAACTCCTTGCCCCGATCCACGGTCATGCTTTCAAAGACCCCACGGGGGTACTTCTCCATTAGCGTTTCCACGGTGGCAGCCACAGTCCCGGACCGCCGGTCCGGCATCCGGACAGCCAACAGGTACCGGCTCTTGCGTTCGGTGAGCGTCACCAGGCAGCCTTTGCTTTTACCACGAGAGGACACGATCGTATCCATTTCCCAGTGTCCGAAGGTTTCCCGGGTGTCTACAACGGCAGGACGTTCGTCGATGCGCCGGCCGACCGTAAAGCGGCCTCTGGTCTCCCGCGCTTTCTTCCGTTTGCCTTTTTGGCGGAGGCAGCGCAGATCTCCTTGAGCCAACAGTTCCTGATACAGCCATCGATAGATGGTCCGGCATCCCACCGTTATCTTCGGGGCGTACCGGGCAATTTGTTCAGGCGACCAGGTGGCGTGAAGATGACGGCTGATAGCCTGAAGCAACTCGGGCGTGGCTTTGCCTTTCCGCCCGCAGGCCTGTCGCCGCTGATGATAAGCCTCCTGCGCCTGGGCGGCCTGATACGTATCGGAAGATGCCTGTCGCCGGCGTTCCCGGGAAATGGTCGATGGATGACGACCCAGGAAAACTGCGATCCGCCGAATGGACCAGCCGAGGCTCGTTAGAGCCTCTAGTTGCCCACGTTCGATCATGGTAAGATGAGAGTAGCTCATGGTATCCCTCCGTGTGAGTGTTTGGTGGTACTTTCATTTTACACTGGGATACCATGGGTGTTTTTTATTTTTTATGTGTTGCACTTAATATTACAATTCAAGTTGTCAAAAAAATTTTCCGGAAAAAGTGGTACAAAGTGGGGGAATGTGGTAACTTAAATGTATGGAGTGGTGAAAGGTTGGGTCCATATGTTTATGGGAGAATATCAACATAATATGGACGACAAAGGAAGAATTATTATACCATCCCGTTTTCGGGAGAAGTTGGGAGATTCTTTCGTCGTTACCCGTGGTCTGGATGGATGCTTGTTTGTTTATCCGTATGACGAATGGGAACGAATTGAAACCAAATTAAAAGCTTTGCCTTTCACAAAAAAAGACGCAAGGGCATTCACCCGTTTTTTCTTTTCAGGAGCATCTGAATGTGAACTTGATAAGCAGGGACGTTCGATGATTCCTACCACCCTCCGCCAATATGCAGAATTAAAAAAAGAATGTATGATCATCGGGGTAAGCAGCCGAGTAGAAATATGGGATAAACACAAATGGGACGAATATTACGCAGAATCAGAAGAAGTATTTCCGGATATTGCAGAGAACATGGCCGATTTGGATTTTTAAAGCAGCATCAAACACATTTTTGCCGGAGGAATAGAAGTGCCGCCACAATTTGAGCATGAAACCGTATTGAAGGAAGCAGCAGTCCAGGGACTAAACATTCAGCCGCACGGTGTGTATGTTGATTGTACCCTCGGCGGCGGCGGACACAGTGAAGAAATTATGAAACAGCTGTCTGCTGAAGGTTTTTTAATTGCCTTTGACCAGGATGAGGAAGCGATTGAGCATGCCCAGCAGCGGCTTGGCGCTCATGGAGAAAATTTCAGGATCGTACATAGCAATTTCCAGTTTTTAAAGGAAGAACTGCTTGAGCTTCAAGCCGGGCAGATAAACGGGATATTATTCGATCTTGGAGTTTCATCGCCGCAGTTTGATCGTCCGGAAAGAGGATTCAGCTACCGCTACAATGCTCCTCTTGATATGAGGATGGACAGGCACCGGCAGGATCGTACAGCAGCACACATCGTCAATGAAGCACCTTTTCAGGAAATCTGGCAGATTCTTTCGGAATACGGGGAAGAACGTTTTTCAAAGCAGATTGCCAGAAAAATCGAAAAAGCGCGTGAAGACCACCGTATTGAAACGACGGAAGAACTAGTGGAAATCATCAAAAGTGCAATACCTGCACCGGCCAGGAGAAAAGGCGGGCATCCGGCGAAGCGGACTTTTCAGGCTTTGCGAATTGCTGTAAATAATGAACTTGATGTGTTCAAAGAAGCGCTCGACGATGCGCTGACAATGTTAGCGCCGGGCGGAAGATTGTGCGTAATAACATTTCATTCGTTAGAAGACAGAATTTGTAAAAAGTTGTTTAAACAGAAAAGTTCTCCACCTCCGCTTCCGAAGGGACTCCCGGTCGTGCCCGATGAAGCAGAACCAGATTTTAACCTGGTGACAAAGAAACCGATCCTGCCATCAGAAGATGAACTGACGCAAAATCCAAGGGCGGCTTCCGCGAAGCTTCGAATCATCGAAAAACGCGAGGAGGGGAAACAATAATGGAGAATTTGGCACAGCAGATTAAACGCCAGCAGGAAGACAAGCAAATAGTACATAAAAAAGTCCAGTACCATGTTCGTGGTGGTATTACTAAGGGTGAAAAACTGATTATGACGGCCGTCATAATAGGGATTTTAATCGCATCCTTTTTCATCGTTTCGAACTTTGCTACGATACACGCCCAGGACCAGCAAATAGACCAGACTGCCACACAGATTCAGGAGCAGCAGCAGGTGAATCAAAACCTTGAGCTGCAGGTGGCTGAACTTAGTTCACCGGAGCGTATCATGGACTACGCGAAAAATGAACTGGGTATGGAGATGAAGGATGAAAATATTCAAGTCGTAAACGGAACAGAACAGAACTGATGCAGAAGGGAGGGGAATCCGTGGAAACGCGGTAGTACTGCTCCCTTCTTGCAAGTTAACCTACGCCCCGTTACATGTAAAAATCCAGGTGGTGAACGTTCTCAGCATGAAGAAATTGAAAAGTACGAAAGTACGGGCGCTTTTATTGGTTATTGCTGTAGCTGTTTTTTTTCTCGTTTTCACCGGCCGCATGGTGTATATCCAGGTAGGGAAATCAGTAGAGGGCAATGACCTTGCAAGTATGGCAGACTCAAGGTATACGTCGACCGAAACCGTTGAGGCAAAACGGGGCACTATTTACGATAAGCAGGGAGAGCCGCTGGCAGAACAGGTGCCTTCCTATTCTGTGTATGCAGTACTTGATGAATCCTACGATGACCATGTGAAAAACCCGGGCAGGGTAGCAAGAGAGCTTGGACCGCTGATCGGAATGGAAGCGGCAGACCTCGAGGACATGCTCGAACGTGACCAGTACCAGGTGGAACTCGGTTCCGGCAGCAAATACTTAACGCTGTCTGAAAGAGAAGAAATCGAACAGCTTGATCTGGCAGGCATCCATTTTCGAGAGGAGCCGAGCCGCTATTACCCGAACCAGACGTTTGCAAGCCATGTGCTTGGCTACACGAACCGGGACATGTCAGAAGCACAGATGGGACTCGAAGCCGGTTTGAATGAAGAATTAACCGGCGAAGACGGGACAAAAACAGAATCTGAAGAAAACGCTCTTCTTGATGAAGAAGAAACAACAACAAACACAGCCAAAGACGGTGAAGACGTTTATCTGACCCTGGACGGCAATATTCAGAGCGTGCTTGAGCAGTCGATGTCTGAGGTGGAAGAAAGCTACAGCCCGAACAAAATGATGGGTATTGTGGCTGACGCAGACAGCGGGGAAATTCTCGGAATGAGCAACCGGCCGAGCTTCAATCCGAATGAATATGAAGAAATTGAAAACTATACCAACTATGCGGTTTCCGACCAGTTTGAACCCGGGTCGACGATTAAAATGTTTACTCTGGCTGCTGCGATCGACGAAGGCGTATATGAAGGCAAAGATACTTATGAGTCCGGCACCTATGAGGTCTCCGGGGAAACGATCCGGGACCACAACAACGGAGAAGGCTGGGGAGAAATCACGTACAATGAAGGCCTCCGTCGTTCCTCAAACGTAGCATTTATGAGAATAGCTCTGGAAATCCTGCCGGAAGGAGCTTTATTTGATTACCTGGAGAAATTCGGGTTCGGACAGGAAACCGGTATTGATCTCCCGAATGAAGCGGACGGGGCGTTAGCAGAAGAAACGCCGTTAAACGTAGGTATAACCGCGTTTGGCCAGGCTTCCACGGTCACCCCTATTCAAATGATTCAGGGAGCTACGGCGATTGCCAATGACGGAGAAATGATGCAGCCTTACGTCATCGACCGTATTGAAAATCCGAATAACAATGAAACGACGTACCAATCCGAGCCGAAGTCGGCCGGAACGCCGATTAGTAAGAAAGCCGCCCGCCAGACAAGAGAAAAGCTTCAAACCGTTATTGAAGGAGAAAACGGCACAGGCGCTCCTTATCAGATTGACGGTGTGGAAGTTGCAGGGAAAACAGGAACGGCTCAGATCTCTGACCCGGAGGGGGGAGGCTATCTGAGCGGAGAAAACCAGAATATCTTTTCTTTCATCGGCATGGCGCCGGTGGATGACCCGGAAATTATTGTCTACGTTGTCGTGGACCGGCCGGAGCTTGAGCCGACAGAAACAGGCTCCGATGCTGTGAGCGCTATTTTTAATCCGGTGATGCAGCAGAGCCTTTCATACATGAATCTTACGCCTTCAGATGTTGAGGATACAGAAGCCTATGAAGAGTCGGGTATTAAGTTTGAAGACTATACCGGAAAATCAGTGAATAAAGCTGAAAATGCTGCTAAGAATGCGGGGCTGGAGCCAGTGAAAATTGGCAGCGGCAATCAGGTGGAAAGTCAGATTCCTACAAATACGGAACGGCTGATCGTAGGTGAAAAAGTAATTTTCCTCACGAACGGACAAAAAAGTATTCCTGACGTCAGCGGATGGTCCCTGCGGGAAATCCAGCGGCTCGAGGCGCTGCTTGAAATCGATATAGACACCAGTGGCTCCGGCTATGTCAGCTCCCAGTCGGTAGATCCCGGCACAGCCGTCAGTGCTGCCGGCAATATGGAAGTCGAGCTGGTGGCACCGGACGAATTGCAGGACACTCAGGCAGAGCAGGAGGAACCGGAAGAAAATAGCGCGGAAAATGAAAATGGGGAAGAGCGTCCGGAAGAGGCCGAAACAGAGGAATCTGAACCCCAGGAAAATGATACCCAGGAAAGCTCTGGCGAAGAGCAGCCAGAAGAAAGTGAAGCGCCGGTAGAAAATTAATGACGATTGTCCCATGACATGTTTTATCGTTCACATTAGAATGAGTGAGGTGTACGCAGAGAGTGAATATAGTTCTCTGCGTGCATGTTCATTAAAAGACAGCCGGGAAGGACGAAGCATATTTTTTCTATAATTAGTGGTAAACACTTGCTCCGGATAGAAAAGAGGCACGGAAATGAAATATATAACAGACATCATTCCAAGTATAATGGTGCGGCTTGAGCGCGAAGACAAAGAAATAGAAAGCTTACATATGGATTCCAGGGGAGTGACCCCAAATGGTCTGTTTTTTTGTATTGAAGGAACCCAGGTAGACGGCCATGATTTTGCCGCCGACGCAGTAAGCAACGGAGCGGCGGCTGTGATAGCCGAACGGCACGTGGACGTTGAAGCTCCTGTGTGGATCGTGAAGGATACGCAGAAGGTAATGGCCTACGCAGCGGATCATTTCTACGAACATCCCACAAAGGATGTTCGCATAATCGGTATTACCGGTACAAATGGTAAAACCACCACCAGCCATTTAGTTGAATCTATCCTGCACGAAGAGCAGGCAAAGACAGGCTTAATCGGCACTATGTATGCAAAAATCGGAAATGAATCCGTAAAGACTAATAACACAACGCCTGAATCCCTGGAGCTGCAGCAGCTGTTTGCGGATATGCGGGATAAAGAAGTGAAAAGCTGTGTGATGGAGGTTTCGTCTCACGCACTGCAGATGGGGCGCGTACGGGGCGTCCAGTTCCGTACAGCAGTCTTTACGAACCTTTCACAGGATCATCTGGACTATCATGGATCGATGGAAAGCTACAGGAACGCTAAAAGCCTCCTGTTTTCCCAGCTGGGCAACAGCTTTGCAGGAGAGCTGGGCACTGCGGTTTTAAATGGAGACGACGAAGCCTCCGATTACTTTCAGGCTGTAACGACAGCCCCGGTACTTACTTATGGGATCAGTGACCATAACGACATCTATGCTGAAAACATAAAAACCACCGGCGGCAAAACATCGTTTACGCTGAATACTCCCTGGGGAAGCACGGAGGTGGAGTATCCGCTGCTTGGAAGGTTCAATGTATACAATGCGCTCGCAGCCATTACGGCCTGCATTGCAGAAAACGTTTCTGTCACAAGCATCGTTGACGGTCTAAAAAATGCTCCGGTCGTAAGCGGCAGATTTGAAGCTGTAGAAGCAGGGCAGAAAAGCACCATTGTCGTTGATTACGCCCATACTCCAGGCGGGCTGGAAAATGTAGCTCAAACAGCCTTTGATATGACCGAAGGACGTCTCTACACCGTGGTAGGATGCGGCGGAGACAGAGACAAGGAAAAAAGGCCGAAAATGGCAGCTGCAGCAGAAAAGTTCAGTGATCTGGTGATTCTCACCTCCGACAACCCGCGCTCGGAAGACCCGGTCAAAATATTGGAGCAGATGGAAGCAGGTTTTACTGGGACAAAATACGAAATTATTGAGGACCGCCGGACGGCGATTGAGCGTGCCGTATTTCTTGCAGATGCCGGGGACACAGTACTTGTTGCAGGCAAAGGCCACGAGACGTACCAGATAATAGGGGATCAAACGTTGGAATTCGATGACCGCGAAGTGGCAAAAGAGGCGGTCAGGAAAAAAAATAATAAACAGGCTTAGTGTTTCATACTGAAAGGAGCTCCCTTGATGGGTTTTGCAGCTTTAATAGTAACGATAGTTTCATTTATTCTATGTGCGATTTCAGCACCGGTTCTTATTCCAGCCTTGAAACGGCTGAAATTTGGCCAGAGTATCCGGGAAACGGGGCCGGAATCGCATCAGAAAAAAGGCGGTACGCCAACAATGGGGGGCGTAATGATTATTGCCGGCCTTTTGATTACTGCTCTCATCGTACTGCCGCTTTTTGTCGGCTACACAACGGAAATATGGCTGCTCCTGCTTGTAACAGTAGGCTTCGGAATACTTGGGTTTTTGGACGATTTCATTAAAATTGCCATGAAACGAAATCTCGGTCTTACGAGTATCCAGAAGCTGATTGGCCAGATTGTTATTGCATTTATCTTTTTTATTGTTTTGTATAATGGCACATTTGACACGAGTGTAGCTGTGCCGGGAACGGAATGGTCACTCGAATTCGGATGGGCGTATTTCTTTCTTATCATTGTTATGCTCGTCGGCGCTTCCAATGCGGTGAATTTGACGGACGGCCTGGATGGACTGCTCGCCGGTACGGGAACAATGGCGTTTGCCGCTTATGCCCTGGTCGCTTTTTCGCTCGGGTATATGGACATCGGGCTGTTTGCTTTTGCGGTGGTGGGCAGCCTGCTCGGCTTTTTAATCTTCAATAAATACCCGGCCAAGATTTTCATGGGAGATACGGGCTCCCTGGCGCTCGGGGGCGCAATTGCTGCTGTAGCTATTTTAACGAAAACCGAACTGACGTTGATTGTGATTGGCCTCGTATTTGTTTTGGAGACGCTGAGCGTCATTATTCAGGTGATTTCTTACAAATTAAGAGGGAAAAAAGTATTTAAAATGAGCCCGGTTCATCACCATTTTGAACTGTCAGGCTGGTCGGAGTGGCAGGTCGTTGCTGCTTTTTGGGTGGTAGGAGCCGCCGCCGGACTGTCCGGGGTCGCATTAGAGGTGTTTTTATAATGGATCGCTTAGAAGAATATAAAGGAAAAAAAGTACTTATCGTAGGTTTGGCTAAAAGTGGATTAGCGGCAGCGAAGCTGATGCACCGTTCTGGAGCGGAGGTGACCGTGAATGACGGAACGGAAGCGGAAGAAGGAGACGAAAAGATTCAGGAGCTTGAGAATCTCGGCATTCGGCTGATTACAGGAAGCCATCCGGTCTCCCTGCTCGAAGAATCGTTTTCGGTCATTGTTAAAAATCCGGGTATTCCCTACCACCATCCTTTTATCAAAAAAGCCCTGGAAAAACAATTTAATATTATTACGGAAATTGAGCTTGCCGCAGAACTGTGTGAAGGGACGATGATGGCTATCACCGGCTCGAACGGTAAGACCACCACTACCTCATTGATACAGTCTATTTTCAAAAATGACCACAGAGAAGCCGCTGTAGCTGGTAATATTGGAAATGTGGCATGTGAAGTAGCTCCTCAGATTAAAAAAGACCAGATCATGGTTACAGAGGTTTCGAGCTTTCAGTTGAAAGGGACACGCCAGTTCCGCCCGAAGGTTGGGGTGCTGTTAAACCTCTTCGATGCCCATCTGGATTACCATGGCTCGCGGAACGACTACGAGCACTCAAAAGCAAAGCTTTTTCAAAACATGACCGCAGAAGATACTGCCGTCTACAATTATGATCAAAAAGAGGTAAAACGAATTGCTGAAAGCTCAGACGCCGCACTTGTGCCATTTTCCACAGAGTCTGTCTGCGAAGACGGCGCCTATATTAAGGAAGGCATGTTTTATTATAAAACAGAGCCGGTGATGGCTGTGGAGCGTGCTTCTCTTCCCGGAGCGCATAACAAGGAAAATATGCTGGCAGCGATTGCTGCAGCTAAAGTACTTGGCGCATCCAACAAAGCCATCGATTTGGCATTATCCGACTTCCACGGCATCGAGCACCGGCTTCAATTCAGCGGAATTGTGAACGGGCGCAAAATTTACAACGATTCAAAAGCGACAAACATGCTCTCCACCCAAAAGGCGATCGAAGCTTTTGAAGAGCCGGTGGTGCTTTTGGCCGGAGGACTTGACCGTGGAAACACCTTCGATGATTTGATTGAGTCTTTTCGGAAAATCAAAGCCCTCGTTGCTTACGGCGAGACGCGGGACAAACTGGCGGCATCTGCTCAGGAAGCAGGGGTAAATGAAATCCACCGCACAGAATTTTTGGAAGATGCTGTAGATACAAGCTTTCAGCTTTCCGAAAGCGGGGATGTGCTGCTGCTCTCTCCTGCCTGTGCAAGCTGGGATCAGTTCCGGACGTTTGAAGAACGGGGCCGGAAGTTTATGGAATATGTAGAAAAGTATAAATGATATGGGGTGCAGCTTTGCTACACTCCTGAAGCTACCTTTAAAAGGTGGTTTCAGGAATGGATCGAATGATGCATTCTTTAAAAAGAAAATATACAAAAACAAACAAAAAATGTAATGGAATCCAGGGAGCCTGAAATAAACAATTGAATAAACAGGAGGGGATCGTATGGGACAAGAGGCGGAATCAGCATGGAACTTCGAAGACTTTGGCAAAGTACTGAAAGATGAACCACTGGCGAAGCATACGACTTGGAAAATCGGTGGGCCGGCGGACTGGCTGGTGGAGCCGACAAGCGTGAAAGAACTGGAAAACGCCATGAAATGGATTCAGGAGGAAAACCTTCCATGGCGTGCCATCGGCCGTGGATCAAATCTGCTGGTGGATGATGAGGGGATTGAAGGCGTAGTAATAAAATTTGGCACGAAGCTTGCCAATATGGAAAACGATAACGGTATAGTCACGGTGGAAGCGGGCTATCCATTAGTCCGGCTCGCTACGATTTTAAGCCGGGACGGATACGGAGGCATGGAGTTTGCCGGGGGCATCCCGGGGAGTGTCGGTGGCGCAGTATTTATGAATGCAGGCGCCCACGGCTCTGACATGTCAAAGGTGTTAATAGAAGCGTTAATTTTATTTCCGGATGGAACAATGGAATGGATTCCTAATGAAGAAATGGGATTTGCCTACCGCACCTCCAGGCTCCAGTCGGATAAAGGGATATGTGTTGCTGCCAGGCTCAAGCTTGAGCAGGGGGAAAAAGACGTCATCTTTAAAGAAATGCAGGAATACAAACAGTACAGAAGAGAGACGCAGCCCTGGGCGCACCCCTGTGCCGGCAGCGTGTTCCGGAATCCTCTGCCTGACCACGCCGGTGAGCTTATAGAAAACCTCGGGTTAAAAGGTCACGTGATCGGCGGGGCGCAGATATCAGAGCTTCATGCAAACTTTATTGTTAACACAGGGGAAGCCAAAGCATCTGATGTGCTGGCATTAATTGAAAAAGCCCGTTCCTCCGTGAAAGAAGCTTACGGCATTGAGCTTGAAACCGAAGTGGAAATTGTAAACAAAAGATCAGCCGACAGCTGATAAGCGGGGAAACAGAGGAGGACTGCGGTGTGAGAAAGCCGAATGATGGCAAACTGGTCTCGCTCGAAGAGCATCACCCCAGTTTAAAGGAGCAGCGCCGGCAAAAATCGCGGCGCCGGCTGTTTATCTATCTGGCTGTATTTTTTGTATTGATCGGACTGGTTATCTATTTTCAATCTCCGTTAAGTCATATCCGCAGTATTGAAGCGAGCGGAGCCCAATTCACAGAAAAACAGGTTATTAAAGAAGAAAGCGGGGCCCAGATCGGAACAAATATCTGGGAAATGGACAGAAGCGTGATTAAAAATAATGTAGAGAAGCTGCCGGAAATTCAAGAAGCAGAGGTGACGAGGTCGTGGCCGGCGACGGTAAACATTGAGGTTACTGAGTATGAAAAAGTTGCTTATACGCAGGTTGAAGGCGCTTATGCCCCGGTGCTTGAGAACGGCTACGAGCTTACAGATAACGTAAGCAGCGAACTTCCGGCAGATGCGCCGCTTCTGCAGAATTTTGAGAAAGAAGAAAGACTTGAAGCGTTCGCAGAGGAACTTGGGAATTTAGGTGAAGGGGTGACCAACCGGATTTCAGAAGTATATTTCGATCCTTCTGAAAATGAGGAGGATAATATCACTCTTTACATGAACGACGGTCTTGAGGTCCGCAGTTCTGTATCTGGATTCTCGGAGTATATGGGCTCGTATCCATCCATTGCAAGAAATATTGATCCCAGCCAAAACGGGGTGCTTTATATGATGAGGGCGCCTTATTTTGAAGCAGCAGACCCGGAGGAAGGCTCTGGGGAAGAAATGGAAGGCACGCAGGAAATGCCTGAGGAAAGCTTCATTGAAGGAAATGATACTCCTGAAGGGGCAGAAAACGGAACTTCTGATACAGAAGAAAACGATAGCGCCAATGGAACTGACCAATAAAAGAATGAATATTGTTTGAAAATTGCCTTTTCCATTGAAGATAGTTGTTGTAGACTGAAAAGAAGGCGTATTTTCTTAACCTAAACAAAAATACTGCCGCATATTATTAATGGAAGCGCAACCGGAAAAATTCTGGTGCGTATGGAAATATAAAGCGCAAAACAACTGTAAAACCGAAACGAAAATAGATCTATAAGGGGGTGCCCAACCTTGAACAGTGAAAATTTGTATGTCAGTCTTGATGTCGGCACATCGTCTGTCCGAGCGATTATCGGAGATATGAGCGGTGGTGCCTTGAAAATTATCGGAGTCGGCCGGGCGCCGTCTATCGGCATGAGAAAAGGTGCGATCGTCGATATCGATGAAACGGTTAAAGCGATTAAAGAGGCCGTGGACCAGGCGGAACGAATGGTTGATTTAGAAGTAAAGCAGGTCATTGTAGGAATTAATGGTAATCAGGTGGAAATGCGGGCGTGTAATGGAATAGTGGCCGTATCAAGCACCGATCGTGAAATTCAGGATGAGGATGTAGAAAGAGTAATCGATGCGGCACATGTGATGAGTATTCCTCCCGACAGAGAAATTATTGATATTATTCCAGCCCAGTTTATTGTAGACGGAATGGATGGAATTAAAGATCCGCGCGGCATGCTCGGTACCCGTCTGGAGATGGAAGGCACTATTATTACAGGAGCTAAAACCGCTTTACATAACCTACTACGCTGTGTGGAGCGAGCAGGACTGGAAATTGCAGACATTGTTCTTCAGCCGTTGGCTTCAGGGAGTGTAGCTGTTTCAAAGGACGAGCGTTCTCTTGGAGTAGCCTTAATTGATATTGGCGGCGGCTCGACGACGGTCTCTGTATTCCAGGAAGGCCAGCTGCAGACAATGTCCTTTCTTCCGATTGGCGGCAGCCATATATCAAATGATATTTCTGTCGGTATCAGAACGACCGCTGAAGAGGCCGAGCGCCTGAAGCTTGAGCATGGTCATGCCTTTATTGATGATGCTTCTGATGATTTGTCATTTTCCATTCAGACGCTTGGAAATAATGATCAGAAAAAATTCACGCAGCTCGAACTGGCAGAAATTATTGAACCGAGAATGGAAGAGATTCTTACATTAGTGCAGCAGGAAATCAACCGCATGGGTTATCATGATCTTCCGGGCGGGTATGTATTAACCGGAGGTGCGGTCATGATGCCGGGGACGCTCGAGCTTGCCCAGGACATTTGGAAGCAGCACGTCCGTCTTGCAATGCCGGACTACATCGGCGTACGTGAACCTACGTATACAGCCAGTATCGGCTTGATTGAATTTGCATATAAAAGCATGAAGGTTCATAGTGGAGAGGAGTCCGTTGTAGCAGCGGGCCGCTCTGAGAAGTATGCAGAATCAGACCGCCCGGCTTCAGCAGGAGAAGCTAATTACCGTAATGGTTCAAACACGCGCCAGCAAAACCGGACGAAAGAAAAAGATCCGGAGGAGCCTGGATTTAAAGAGCGTATGCGAAGCGTATTTAAATCTTTCTTTGAATAAGTAACGAAGGATAAAACGACTATATAGGAGGACCACATATGTTGGAATTTGAAATGGATATGGACCAGCTAGCCCAGATTAAAGTCATCGGTGTCGGCGGTGGCGGTTCGAACGCTGTGAACCGTATGATTGAGAACGGTTTACAGGGAGTAGAATTTATTGCGGTAAACACAGACGCTCAGGCGCTGAAATTATCAGAAGCAGAAACAAAGCTTCAATTAGGCGGAAAGCTGACAAGAGGCCTGGGGGCTGGAGCGAACCCCGAAATTGGTAAAAAAGCTGCAGAAGAAAGCAAAGAGCAGCTCGAAGAAGCGCTGACCGGTGCTGATATGGTATTTATTACAGCCGGTATGGGCGGCGGCACAGGCACAGGTGCTGCTCCCGTTATTGCTGAAGTAGCCAAAGAAATTGGGGCACTTACCGTAGGCGTCGTTACACGCCCGTTTACATTTGAAGGTAAAAAGCGTGCGGTGCAGTCCTCCAACGGAATTTCTTCTTTAAAGGAAAAAGTGGATACGCTGATTGTTATTCCAAACGACCGTCTGCTTGAAATTGTGGATAAAAGCACACCGATGCTTGAAGCGTTCCGTGAAGCGGATAATGTTCTTCGCCAGGGCGTCCAGGGCATTAGTGACCTGATCGCGGTACCAGGGCTTATTAACCTTGACTTTGCCGACGTAAAAACGATCATGAGCGAAAAAGGATCTGCGTTGATGGGTATTGGTATATCCACCGGAGAAAACCGTGCTGTGGAAGCGGCGAAAAAAGCCATATCAAGTCCGCTTCTTGAAACGTCCGTGGAGGGCGCTCAGGGCGTGCTGATGAACATTACCGGCGGATCCAACCTGAGCCTGTTTGAAGTGCACGAAGCAGCTGAGATCGTATCTGAAGCGTCGGACACGGATGTTAATATGATCTTTGGCTCGGTTATTAACGAGAACCTGAAGGACGAAATCGTAGTTACAGTAATTGCTACAGGGTTTCAGGATAGTGAGGATCAGCGGAGTGCGCAGGGGACGCGCGGCGGAGGCCGCCAGACTGTTTCCCGTCAGCAGCCGACAAGACAGCAGGCGCCGCAGCAGCCACAGCAGCCTGCGCCTCAGCAGGATTGGAAGGAAGAGCCTGTATCTGAAAACGAACCGTCCAGAGATGGACAGGAAGAAGATGAAGGACTCGATATTCCAACGTTCCTGCGCAACCGGCGCCGTCGTTAAGCGCGGGCAGGTGATAGAAGAAAAAAGCGGGCCGGATACGGCCCGCTTTTCTTCGCTAAGGCTGAGGTAATCTATATGAAGCCGTATAATTGATCAATAAGCAGAAGGGTCGTGATGGCATGCAGCCTGAGCCGTTTCACCTTTTAACAAACGGCATTCTCGAGCTGGAAATGAACAGCAAAGCAGTGGCCGCCGGCTTTACCACAAGAGTAAACGGTTCGGGAAAGCCTCCCTACGAGAGTCGTAACACAGCTTTTCATGTAGGGGAAGACAGGAATATAACGATAAACAACCGTATGATCACTGCCGAACATATCGGGCGGCCCTTTTCTACCTGGACTGCTGAAGAACAGGTGCACGGCAGCCGTATCGTAGAAGTCGGCCGCAATGACGCCGGCAAAGGAAGTGAGCAGAGGGAAACCTCTGTGGCAGAAGCTGACGGCATGATTACCCAATCAAAGGAAGTAACGCTTGTCAGTTTTTATGCTGACTGCGTTCCTCTGTTCTTTTATGCAGAAAACTCCGGGGTTGCAGGGCTCGCCCACGCAGGATGGAAAGGCACTGCAGCTGGCATCGGAGCTGGAATGATCCGGGCTTTTGCAGATAAAGGCATCCCGCCTGAACAAATATATGCCGCCATTGGCCCGGCTATATCCGGAGCTAATTATGAAGTGGATGAAACAGTTCTCTCAGCGCTTAAGAATCAACAGGATTTTTCCAGCGGAAAGCCGTGGGTCCAAAAGGCAAACGGGCGGTACGCGCTTGATTTAAAAACAGCCAACAAACTCCTGCTTGAACAGGCAGGCCTGCCGCCTGAACGTATTGCTGTCAGCGGTTACTGTACTTATGCTGAAGAAAAACTGTTTTTCTCCCACCGTCGTGAGAACGGGAAAACTGGACGAATGATGAGTTATATCTATATTATATAGACAGGGAGGATGCTGCACTTTGAACACGGTGGAATCCAACTGGAAAGTGATAAAGCGTAACATCAGCCTCGCCTGTGAAACATCCGGCCGGGACCCGGAGGATGTGACATGCATTGCTGTTACAAAGTACGTGTCTCCGGAGCGGGCGGTAGAGGCAGTAGAAGCTGGAATAACCAATTTGGGGGAAAACCGTGTGGAAGGAGCTCTTGAAAAATACGAAGCTGTTTCCGGACGGGCGGATATTCATTTTATCGGCACCCTGCAGTCAAAAAAAGCGAAAAAGATCATCGGCAAGTGTGCATACATTCATTCGCTGGACCGCTGGAGCCTGGCAGAGGAAATCAATAAACGCTCTGGGGAAACAGTCACCGAATGCTTTGTGCAGGTGAATGTCTCCGGGGAAGAGAGCAAAGCAGGGCTTGGGCTTCAGGAAGTGGAGCCGTTTATCGAATCACTGGTGAAACTTCCCGGCCTTCGGATCGTAGGATTAATGACACTCGCTCCATTTGAAGAGGACGCTGAAAAAACCCGCCCGGTTTTTCGGCAGATGAATGAGATGCGCAGGCGTATCCAGGAAAAAAACTGGGCGCATGCTCCCTGCGGTTATTTGTCCATGGGAATGTCCAACGATTATATGGTAGCTGTTGAGGAAGGCGCTACTCATATTCGTCTCGGTACTTCGCTTGTAGGTGAATAAAAGAATCCGGCGTTAAGTAACAAAACAGCTGGTATCTCTGTGTAAAAAGGAGAGGAGAAGATGAGTTTGCGTTCGAAGTTCCGGCGTTTTTTTGAAATGGACGACGATGTGGTCGAACAGGAGGTTCCTCTTTCTGAAGAAGAACAATATGCCCAGTATGAAAACAGGCAGGGGGCAGCGCCGAGCAACGTGGTGAGCCTGCAGAGTGTACAGAAGTCCTCGAAGGTGATGCTTTTAGAGCCGCGCAGCTACGAAGAAGTGCAGGATATCGCCGATCACCTGTGCAGCCGGAAAGCAGTGATCATTAATCTGCAGCGGGTGCCAAAGGAGCAGGGGCGGCGTATCGTTGATTTTTTAAGCGGTACTGTCTATGCCATCGGCGGGGACATTCAGAAGGTTGGCAGCCACATCTTTTTCTGCGCACCTGACAATGTGGATATTTCTGGAGCTATTACAGATATTATGTCCGAACGGGATGAACATTATTAGACAGAAAGGAGAGAGATTATGCAGCTTATAGGTTCTTTGCTGATTAGTTTAATCAGTATTTACCGGATTGTGTTAATTGTATATATTTTCATGTCCTGGTTCCCGAACGCGAGAGAATCTACGATCGGCCAGTTTATCGGTTCGATTTGTGAACCGTATTTGGAGCCGTTCCGCCGATTTATTCCGCCGCTCGGCCCGCTTGATATTTCGCCGATTGTGGCAATCATCGTACTCTTTTTTGCAGAATCCGGCATCCGGGCGCTGTTTTTCAATGCCGGGGCGTTGTTCTAATTGAGGTGAATACAACATGAATATGCTCGAACACTTCCGGCCGGAAGAAAGAGCCTGGGTGGAACAGGCATCAGACTGGAAAGAAGCAGTGGAAACAAACTTCGAAAGACGGCTGACCGATTTTCTTGATCCGCGGGAGCGGGATATTTTAGCGTCAGTCATCGGAAAAGATGAAACTGTCCATTATGCTTTTGCCGGGGGAAACGATGATGCTGAGCGAAAGCGGGCGCTGATTTACCCGTTTTACGAACAGCCGGAGCAGGAGGATTTTCAGCTGATATTGTTTGAAATATCCTATCCGCAGAAATTCGCTTCTCTTGAACACAAGGATGTTCTCGGGGCCCTGATGGGCATCGGGTTAAAACGGGAGAAGTTCGGTGATATTCTGGAAGGGGAAGGATGCTTTCAATTCGTAGCAGCTGCCGAAGTCCGCAGCTATATTGAGCTGAACCTTCCCAAAATCGCCAACGTTTCCGTAACGCCGGTGGAAAAACCGTTTTCCGCTATGCTGCCGATAGAAGAGCAGTGGGTGGAACGCGAAACGACGGTTTCTTCGCTTCGGCTTGATACATTTATGGCAGAAGCATACCGGCTTTCAAGAAGCAAAACGCTCCCATTCATAGAAAAAGCGAAGGTGCGCGTGAACTGGAAAAAGGTCGACCAGTCCTCCTATATGCTGCGCCCCGGGGATTATGTTTCGGTACGCGGGCTTGGCCGCTCCAAATTGATGGAGGTGCTCGGACGCACGAAAAAAGATAAGCAGCGGATTGTGTACGGAATTAAAGAGCAGAAAAGAAAGAAATAACTTTTTTTCTTTTGAAGGAAGGAACTGCCTTTTTCGCCGCGAATGCAGTAAAAGGCAGCAGGCTTTCGGGCCGGTATACATACTTGAATTGTAGAAAGGGTGAAAGACTTTGCCTTTAACACCACTGGATATTCATAATAAGGAATTCACAAGAGGTTTCCGGGGATACGACGAAGATGAAGTAAACGATTTTTTAAAGCAGCTCATTAAGGATTTTGAAGATGTGATTCGTGAACGTGACGAGCTGTATGACCGTACAAAAGAGCTCGAAGACCGGATTAATCATTTCTCAAGCATTGAAGAAACGCTGAACAAGTCGATTTATGTAGCCCAGGAATCGGCAGAAGAAGTGCGGAAAAATGCCGAGAAGGAAGGGCAGCTGACGGTGAAGGAAGCGGAGAAAAATGCGGACCGGATTATCAACGATGCCCTGAACAAATCCCGCCGGATCGAGCTTGAAATTGAAGAATTGAAAAAGCAGGCTTCTGTTTACCAGACTAAATTTAAAATGCTGCTCGAAGCCCAGATGGAAATGCTTCATTCGGATGAATGGCTGAATCTTTCCGAGGAAGAACCGGCTGAGGCGGACGTTTATGCAGGCGACGGCGAACGTCTTGACTAACACCAGCAACTAGATTATACTTTTGCAATATCATATTCGATAAACGTTGAAGGGGAGCAGGCAGTAATG
Organism: Marinococcus sp. LNSP9103-4; assembly: GCF_056034345.1. Classification (NCBI taxonomy): domain Bacteria; kingdom Bacillati; phylum Bacillota; class Bacilli; order Caryophanales; family Bacillaceae; genus Marinococcus; species Marinococcus sp. LNSP9103-4. The sequence goes on from NZ_JBQLIA010000005.1 coordinate 63,341, forward strand.
TACCGGTCTCAGCGATCTGCGGTTGGTGTAAGCGCAGAACCAGGGCATTTTTGTTATCACCCCGGAGTTCCTTAACTGAACAAAGCAGTAAGTTAAGGCGGCTTTGAAAAAGCCGTTATTGCCAATGAAGAGACAGGCAGGGAGCCGTATGGCCTCCTGCGCTCATCAGGGTGGTACCGCGAGTCATTCTCGCCCCTATGCACAGGGGCTCCGAATGGCTCTTTTTGTTGTAAGAAAAAAAGGAGGATGCGGAAATGAGTTACAAAGAATCGCTGTTAATGCCAAAAACCAAATTTCCAATGCGCGGCAATCTGCCAAATAAAGAACCGGAACGCCAGAAAATGTGGAACGAGCAGGACATCTATGAGCAGGTGCAGGCCCGCACTGAAGGCCGCCCGCTGTTTGTGCTGCACGACGGACCTCCCTATGCCAACGGGGATATCCATATGGGGCACGCTCTGAATAAAGTACTCAAGGACTTTATCGTCCGCTATAAATCAATGACAGGCTACCATGCGCCGTACGTGCCGGGCTGGGATGTTCACGGGCTTCCGATAGAAACGGCGCTTTCGAAAAACAAAAAAGTCGACCGGAAAAAAATGACGACAGCTGAGTTCCGTGCCGCGTGTGAAGAATATGCGGAAAAACAAATTGACCGGCAGCGGGAGCAGTTTAAACGTCTCGGAGTAAGAGGCGATTGGGAGAACCCATATGTGACGATGCATCATGAATACGAAGCCCAGCAGATCCAGGTATTCGGCGAAATGGCCAAGCGCGGCCATATTTATAAAGGCAAAAAACCGGTCTACTGGTCGCCATCCTCGGAATCGGCCCTGGCAGAAGCAGAGATCGAATACCACGATATGCGCTCTCCGTCGATTTACGTGTCGTTTGCGGTTAAAGACGGCAAGGACGTTCTCGAGGGCGATGAAAAATTTATCATCTGGACGACGACTCCGTGGACGATCCCGGCAAACCTGGCGATCACTGTTCATCCAGAGCTTGACTACGTCGTCGTGAAGGCGAATGGAGAAAAGTATGTTGTAGCCGAAGGACTGCTAGAGGAGCTTGAACAAAAGCTTGAGTGGGACGGCTATGAGATTACAAAGCGCATGAAGGGCAGCGATCTGGAATACGTCATGGCCGAGCACCCTATTTACGGCCGGGATTCCCTCGTCATTCTCGGCGATCACGTAACGCTTGATGCAGGTACCGGCTGCGTGCACACAGCTCCGGGCCACGGGGAGGAAGACTTTGTGGTAGGACAGCAGTACGGTCTGGAAACACTTTGTCCCGTCGACGATAAAGGAGTATTTACCGACGAAGCCCCGGGCTTTGAAGGACTGTTTTACGATAAGGCGAATAAAGCGATTACGGATAACCTCGATCAGCTCGGGGCGCTTTTGCAGCTGAACTTCTTCAGCCACTCTTATCCGCATGACTGGAGAACGAAAAAGCCGGTGATTTACCGGGCGACTGACCAGTGGTTTGCATCGATCGAAAACATCCGGGGCGAGCTTTTAGACGAAATCAGCCAGGTGACATGGACTCCGGCTTGGGGAGAAACGCGACTGTACAACATGGTGCGTGACCGGGGCGACTGGTGTATTTCAAGACAGCGTGCCTGGGGCGTGCCAATTCCGGTCTTTTATGCTGAGGACGGCGAAGCGCTTATTAACGATGAGACCATCCAGCACGTAGCCGAGCTGTTCCGCAGCCATGGCTCCAACGTATGGTTTGAGTGGGAGACAGCCGATCTGCTGCCGGAAGGCTTTACGTCGGAACACAGTCCAAACGGCATTTTTACAAGAGAAATGGATATTATGGACGTTTGGTTCGACAGCGGCTCGTCCCATCAGTCAGTGCTTGAGGCATCTCCGCTTCTGCAGCGTCCGGCTGATATGTATCTTGAAGGCTCCGATCAGTACCGCGGCTGGTTTAACTCTTCTCTTACAACAAGTGTTGCGGTTACCGGAAAAGCGCCGTACCGTTCCGTACTGAGCCACGGCTTTACGATGGACGGAGAAGGCAAAAAAATGAGCAAATCGCTCGGTAATACAATTTCACCAAACGACATCACAAAGCAGCTCGGCGCAGATATTCTAAGGCTCTGGGTGTCGAGCGTTGACTATCAGGCGGATCACCGGCTCTCGGACAACATTTTAAAGCAGATCGCTGAAGCGTACCGCAAGATCCGTAACACGTTCCGGTTCATGCTCGGAAACCTGAGCGATTTTGATCCGGATAAGCACCGGGTTGAGCCGTCGGACTGGAGCGAGCTTGATCAGTATATGCATCTGCGCCTGCAGGATTTGGTTGCAAAAATCCGTGCCGGCTATGAAGAATACCAGTTTGTGAACGTTTATCAAACGTTCCACAACTTCTGCACCGTGGATCTGAGCTCATTTTATCTTGATATCGCCAAGGACACGCTCTATGTCGAGCATGAAGACGATGTCCGCCGCCGGGCTGTGCAGACGGTGCTGTATGACACGTTAACAGCTCTCGTGCAGATGATCGCACCGATCATTCCGCATACGGCCGAAGAGGTATGGGAATTCATCCCTCAAACAGAAGCTGACAGCGTACAACTGACGGATATGCCGCAGGCGGACCGTTCGACAGAGGATGAAGAGCTCCGCAGGAAGTGGGATCGTCTCATGGATGTCCGGGACGATGTATTAAAGGCCCTTGAGACAGCGAGAGGAGAAAAAGTGATTGGCAAGTCGCTTGAAGCCTCGGTAGATATCTACGCAGACGGGGAAGTAAAGGATATGCTGCAGAGCGTAACCCGTTTAAAAACGCTATTTATTGTTTCGAAGGCAGAAATTGCCGGTTCAGCGTCAGAGGCCCCGGCGGAAGCAGCGAAGCTCGACGAAGTAAGCGTTGTTGTAGGAGCAGCGGAAGGTGAACGCTGCGAACGCTGCTGGGAAGTGACCGAAACGGTGGGAGAAGACCCGGCATATCCGGATCTCTGCAGCCGCTGTGCCTCGGTCATGCATCAAAAAGAGAACGTCAGTCAGTCATAGCATGTGAGGAGCCCCTTTTTAGCAGGGGCTCTTTTTTTATGGAACGTAAAGCCCGGAAGGATCGACCCGGGCGCTGTTCGCACCGGCGAATATATGCTAAAATGCTAAGGATGGAACGCATACCGCAAGAGAGGATGAAAGAGTCCGTATGAAAATCATTAAGTGGCATTATCTGCTGGCTGCGCTGATTATTATTTTCGATCAGGTAACCAAATACATAGTAGCTGCCTCCATGCGCATTGGAGAAAGCATTGAAGTGATCCCGTCTTTTTTATATCTGACCTCTCACCGGAACGCAGGAGCGGCCTTTGGTATACTGCAGGGGCAGCGCTGGTTTTTCTTAATTATTACGATCGTCGTGATAGCAGTAGTGGTGTATTACATGCAGCAGTATGGTACGCTCTCATTTACTTTTGGCATCCCGCTGGCCCTCGTTCTTGGAGGAGCTGTTGGAAATTTCATTGACCGTATGCTTTTTGGTGAAGTTGTAGATTTTGTTGATGTCTACCTGTTCGCTTATAATTACCCTATTTTCAACGTTGCAGATGCTGCCCTGACAGTAGGTGTAATCTGGTTGATTATCGGTATGTTTTTAGATGAAAGATCACGAAAGAAGGAAGAAGCACATGAATCCACGAATTATTGACGAAGAAGAGCAGGGAACAAGAATCGACCGTTTGATGACAGACGAATTGGAAGAGTCGCGTTCAGTCATTCAGCAATGGGTGAAAGAGGGATGGGTCACAGTCAACGGCGGCCGTGTGAAAAATAATTACAAGCTGCAGGCCGGCGACCGGATCGACGTCACTGTACCTGAAGAAAATCATGAAGAAATGACGCCGGAAGAGATCGATCTTGACATACGCTATGAGGATGACGATGTGGTGGTGATTTACAAACCGAGGGGGATGGTTGTGCATCCGGCACCGGGGCACACCCGCGGAACATTGATGAACGGGCTGCTGCACCGTTATCCGGTATGGCAGGACCACCCCGAAGCCCGGGCAGGGCTGATTCACCGCCTGGATAAGGATACGTCCGGCCTCCTTATAGCAGCCAAGCATCCTGAGGCTTACGAGCAGTTATCCGCTCAGATGAAGGAGCGGAAAATAGAGCGGAAATATAAAGCAATTGTGCACGGAGAGGTGCCGCACGAAACAGGGAAAATTGATATGCCGATCGGCCGTGATCCCCATGACCGTCAGAAAATGGCGGCGGTGCGCGAAAACTCGAAGCCGGCAGTCACTCACTTTCAGGTGCTCCAATGGTGGCACAAATACACATTTGTGGAGTGTGAGCTCGAAACCGGACGGATGCACCAGATCCGTGTGCATTTTGCCGAGATCGGCCATCCGGTGGCCGCTGATCCGAAGTACGGACGCCGAAAGACTCTTTCTCTTCCGGGGCAGGCGCTACATGCGTACCGGCTCCGCTTTGAGCATCCTGTGAATGGAAAGTGGATTGAATTGGAGGCGGAGCTGCCGGAGGAGATGCAGGCTGCTATTGATGAACTTAACAAAACTAGTTGACCGCACAAAAAAAGACTGTCATAATACGTAATAACGAAAAAAACGAATGCCTTTTTAACACAGTCCCGTGAGGCTGAGAAGAGGTGGTGACTGAGCGCAGAAGTACCCAGGGCGGCGTATGTGTAATACCCGGCCTGCGGGTGAATGTGCCCGGATCCGCAAGCTCTCATCCTTACGGGATGGGGGCTTTTTTTATGAAGTAAAGGAGGATGGTGCAGATGGAACGGGTGCTTTTGGATGAACAGGCAATCCGGAGAGCTCTGACGAGGGTATCGCACGAAATTATTGAACGAAACAAAGGCGTGGAAGACTGTATCCTGGTTGGAATCAAAACGCGGGGCATTTACATTGCCAACCGGCTAGCGGAAAGTATCGAACGGATTGAAGGAAACGCGATTCCGATTGGCGAAGTGGACATTACGATGTACCGCGATGATTTATCCCACAACAATAACAGCCAGGAGCCGGAGCTGCACGGGGCTGTGCTTCCCGGAGAGATTACCGGAAAGACAGTGATTCTGGTGGACGATGTGTTATATACCGGCCGGACCGTGCGGGCAGCCATGGACGCCATGATGGACAGCGGCCGTCCGGCACAGATTCAGCTGGCAGTGCTCGTGGACCGTGGGCACCGGGAGCTTCCCGTTCGACCGGACTACATCGGCAAAAACGTACCGACCTCCCGGGAAGAAATTATCGCTGTCAACATGGCAGAAGAAGACGGCGAAGACCAGGTGAGTATCCATTCTGCGTAACAAGATTTCTCTTTAATTTGAACCAGTGAGTTCAAAAAGGGATGAGACGAAAGCGTTTCTTCCCTCCATGCCAATATTAATGGAGGTTTATCATGAAAAATAACGAAGATATCCATATCCAGACCCGACCGGCCCCGGCTACGTGGCTGATTCTGAGCCTGCAGCACCTGTTCGCCATGTTCGGGTCAACAATACTCGTGCCGGCGCTTACAGGACTCAGCCCAGCCGTAGCTCTTGTATCCAGCGGTCTTGGAACACTTGCCTATCTGGCAATCACCAAAGGACAGATACCGGCTTATCTCGGCTCGTCATTCGCCTTTATTTTCCCAATCATTGCCGCTTTATCCATCGGGGGCCCGGGCGGCGTTATGCTCGGCTCGCTCGCTGCAGGGCTTGTTTACGGCATTACGGCGCTGGTTATCCGAAAAGCCGGTGTAGGCTGGCTGATGAACATTCTGCCGCCGGTAGTAGTCGGCCCGGTCATTATGGTCATCGGCCTTGGCCTTGCGACGACAGCAATCGAAATGTCGATGAACTACAACGCAGACACCGGAAACTACAATGAACCGATGCGCCATATGAGCGTAGCCGCCGTAACACTTGCAATTGTCATTGTCGCTTCGGTATTCTTCCGAGGATTTTTCCGGATCATTCCCGTGCTGTTTGGCATTATAGGCGGCTACTTGACGGCGCTTGCTGCCGGAATGGTAAATACAGGCGCCATCGGAGAGGCTGCCTGGATTCAGGTGCCGGATTTCTCCGTACCGTTTGCCACGTACAGCCCGGATTGGAGCTGGAGCGTTATCGCGATCATGGCACCGATTGCGCTGGTGACCATTGCTGAACATATCGGCGACCAGCTCGTATTAAGCAAAGTAGCGGAAAAAAACTTCCTCAAGTCCCCGGGGCTTCACCGTTCCATCATGGGCGACGGGGTGGCAACCATGTTTGCCGCCGTGCTTGGGGGACCGCCGAACACGACCTACGGGGAAAATATCGGAGTGCTTGCCATCACCCGCGTATTCAGCGTGTACGTGATCGGCGGGGCCGCCGTGCTTGCTATCAGCTTTGGATTTATCGGAAAGGTGGAAGCCTTTATCGCAAGCATCCCCGGAGCCGTAATGGGAGGCGTTTCGATCCTGCTGTTTGGTATCATTGCCTCGAACGGCCTCCGGATGCTGATTGATAACAACATTGACCTCGGCATTAAGCGGAACCTGATTATCAGCTCCGTCATTCTGGTGACCGGTATCGGAGGAGCGTTCATCGAAATCGGGGAATACTTTGAAATATCAAGCATGGCGCTTGCCACCGTGATCGGCATGGTGCTGCACGCAGTGCTGCCGGGAAAGGAAGATTCCTACGGCAACCGGTCGATGTTTGAATCCGTAAGTACATCTACCTCAAAAAATAAGGCAGCTTGATCATCCTTTAAGGAAGTACAGAGAGACATCCAAGGTTGAACGGCATGAAAACACTTCCGTCAGCAGACTATCCTGCGCGGGGCGTTTCTTCATACCCGTACACCTGGAGTCTTTCCGACTCCGGGTTTTTTATATAGGATCGAGGCGCTTAAAAAGGAGCGGAAACGATGATGAATATGAAATCTTCAAAAACAGCAGCAGTCCAGCACGTGCTGACGATGGAGGAATGGGATGTGCGGCAGATCCATGAGCTGCTGGCGAGGGCGAATGCATTTGCAGACACGGAGCGGGAACGGAAAAGCCTTCCGTTGTACGCAGCGAACTTATTTTTTGAGCCCAGCACCCGGACCAAGCTCAGCTTTGAAGCGGCCGAACAGAACCTCGGTCTCGGAATTCTTCACTTCGATGCTGCCACCTCAAGCGTAAAAAAGGGAGAGAGTCTGTACGATACGGTGCGCACAATCGAAAGCATTGGGGCTGACGTGGTCGTTATCCGTCACGAGCAGGAACGGTACTTTGATGAACTGCGGGACTCTATCAGCATCCCCATTATTAATGGAGGGGACGGCTGTGGGCACCACCCGACCCAGTCGTTTCTGGATTTAATGACGATTCAGCAGGAATTTGGACGGTTTGCCGGCGTGAAGGTTGTCATTGCCGGCGATATCCGGCACAGCCGGGTTGCCCGTTCAAACGTGGAGGTATTGGAGCGTCTTGGAGCGAAGGTATATGTATCGGGACCAAAAGAATGGATGGATGAAGCCATGAGCAGCCGCTTTATACCAATGGATGAAGCGGTGGAGGTGGCGGACGTTATGATGATGCTCCGCATTCAGCATGAACGGCATACGGTCCAGCTGATAGCCGGACCGAACGATTATCACGAAGCATACGGGCTCACCATAGAGCGTGCGCAGCGCATGAACAATAAAAGCATTATTATGCACCCGGCCCCGATCAACCGGGGAGTGGAGATCGCGGACGAGCTCGTGGAGGGCGGCCGCTCAAGAATATTCAAGCAGATGACAAACGGTGTTTTTATCCGGATGGCTGTGCTTGACCATGTATTAAGACAGGCTAAAGGAGGAGATTGGAAATGAACGGATGGATTATCAATGCGCAGGTGTTCACCTCCGGGGAAACCATCGAACCACAGGATGTACTGATTGAAAATGGGCGTATCCAGGAAATCGGCAGGGCGCCGGAGGAGGCTGAAGTAGTACTCGATGCGAAAGGAAGGCTGCTCAGTCCGGGCCTGGTTGACGTGCATGTGCATCTTCGTGAGCCGGGAGGCGAGCACAAAGAAACGATTTATTCAGGTACAAAGGCGGCAGCGAAGGGCGGATTCACTACCGTTTGTCCAATGCCGAACACGTACCCGGTGCCAGACTCCGCAGGAAAGCTTGATCTGCTGTATGAGCGTATCGAAGCCACGGCTGTGGTACGTGTCCTTCCCTACGCCTCCATCACAGAAAAACAGCAGGGGGCCGAACGTACGAACATGAAAGCTCTGAAAGAGCATGGGGCCTTTGCTTTTACAGATGACGGAGTGGGTGTGCAGGATGCCTCTGTCATGTACGAAGCCATGCAGGACGCCGCAGCGCTCGATATGCCGGTGGTGGCGCACTGTGAAGAAAATACGCTCGTGTACGGCGGCAGCGTGCACGCCGGGAGGTTTGCGGAAAAAAACGGACTCAAGGGCATACCGGCGGTAGCTGAATCCGTTCATATCGCCCGTGACATTCTGCTTGCTGAAGCGGCCGGCTGCCACTATCACGTATGTCACGTGAGCACGAAGGAATCTGTGCGGCTGATCCGCGATGCAAAACGTGCCGGCATCCATGTAACAGCCGAAGTCACACCACATCATCTGCTGCTAAGCGAAGACGACATTCCGGAGGTGGATACGAACTATAAAATGAACCCGCCTCTTCGCTCCCGCGGCGACCGGCAGGCGCTGCTTGAAGCCTGGCTCGACGGGACCATTGATTTTATAGCGACCGACCACGCCCCTCACGCTGCAGAAGAAAAGGCACGGCCGATAAGCGAAGCTCCGTTTGGCATTACAGGGTTTGAAACGGCCTTTCCGCTTTTATATAACGAACTGGTATTAAACGGAGTATGTACTCTGGAATATCTGCTCGCATCAATGACAGGGCGTCCGGCCAAAGTGTTCGGACTCGCTGCCGGCACGCTTACCGCAGGTGCTGCTGCAGACCTGACGCTCATAGACCTGGAGGACGAGGAAACGGTCGATCCTGCTCAATTTGTGTCAAAAGGAAAAAACACACCATTTACCGGCTGGAAGCTGAAGGGCTGGCCAGTTCTCACGATCGTAGACGGGAAGACAGTGTATGAAAAGGAAGAGGTGCAGCAATGAAGCGGAAATTAATACTGGAAAATGGAGCAGTTTTTCACGGAGAAGGCATTGGAAGCGAACGGGAAACTGTAGGGGAAGTCGTATTTAACACCGGAATGACCGGTTATCAGGAAATTTTATCCGACCCGTCCTACTGCGATCAGCTGGTGACACTGACGTACCCGCTGATCGGCAACTACGGTATTAACCGGGATGACTTCGAAACGATGCATCCCTCTGCCGGCGGACTGATCGTCAAGGAAGCAGCTTCGCACCCGAGTAATTTCCGAAGCATCGGCACGCTCAGCGAATGGCTTTACGAAAAGGATATTCCCGGCCTGTGCCGCATTGATACACGCCGCCTGACGAAAATGATCCGGACCGCCGGTACACTGCGCGGCAGACTGTGCGCAGAAGAAGCGGAAGAAGAGGAAATCGTCCGGGAGCTGCAGCAGTGGATTGATCCCCGGGATCAGGTGTCCCGGGTCAGTACGAAAAATGCCTATCATGCACCCGGCAACGGCAAACGGGTGGTTCTGATGGATTACGGGGCTAAACACGGCATCACCCGGAATCTGCTCAGCCGCGGCTGCGATGTGTTTGTGCTCCCATACAACGCCACGGCGAAAGAAGTGCTTGCCCTGAACCCGGACGGAGTAATGCTCAGTAACGGCCCCGGAGATCCTGAAGACGTGCCGGAGGCCGTGGAGACGCTCCGTAACCTGATCGGGGAAGTACCGGTGTTTGGGATATGTCTCGGACATCAGCTGCTGAGTCTCGCCTGCGGGGCCACCTCGTCCAAGCTTAAATTCGGCCACCGCGGAGGCAACCATCCGGTCAAGCAGGTAAAAACCGGGCGGGTGGATATAACTTCCCAGAACCATGGCTATACGGTGGACCGGGATTCGCTGATGGGAACGGACCTGATCCTGACGCATGTCAACGTCAACGATGGCACAGTTGAAGGCGTCGAACACCGGGAATATCCGGCATTCAGCGTTCAGTACCATCCGGAAGCATGCCCGGGACCGAGCGATGCCAACGACCTGTTCGACCAGTTTGTCCGTCTAATGAACCGTTACGAAAAAGTACCTACTCGAATGTAAAAGGGGAGTCACCATGCCAAAACGTACAGATATTCAAAAAATATTAGTGATTGGCTCCGGCCCTATAGTAATCGGCCAGGCGGCGGAGTTTGACTATGCCGGCACCCAGGCGTGCCAGGCGTTAAAGGAAGAAGGATACGAGGTCATTCTAATTAATTCCAACCCGGCAACCATCATGACGGATACCAACATTGCCGATCAGGTCTACATGGAGCCGCTCACCCTCGAGTTTGTCGACCGGGTAATCCGTAAAGAACGGCCCGACGCCATTCTGCCGACCCTTGGCGGTCAGACCGGCCTGAATATGGCGATGGAGCTGCACCGCCACGGGCTGCTCGAGCGGTATGATATTTCCCTTCTTGGCACCGAGCTGTCTGCCATTGAGCAGGCAGAGGACCGGGAGTCCTTCCGGAACCTGATGTATGAGCTGAATGAGCCGGTTCCGGAAAGCACCATCGTACACAACCTGCAGGAAGCAGAAGCCTTTGTGGAGGAAATCGGTTATCCGGTTATCGTACGGCCGGCTTATACGCTGGGCGGCACCGGCGGCGGCCTGGTGGACAATCATGATGAGCTGGTGGAAATCGTCGGCTCCGGGCTCAAATACAGCCCGGTAACCCAGTGCCTGCTTGAAAAAAGCATTGCCGGATTTAAAGAGCTTGAATACGAAGTAATGCGCGACAGCTCCGGGCAGGCAATTGTTGTCTGTAACATGGAAAATATTGACGCAGTCGGTGTTCATACCGGGGATTCGATCGTAACCGCCCCGAGTCAGACACTTGCCGACCGGGAGTACCATATGCTCCGCGACTCGTCTTTGAAAATCATCCGGGCGCTTGAAATTGAAGGCGGCTGCAACGTGCAGTTTGCGTTGTCTCCGGACAGCTTTGAATATTACATCATCGAGGTGAATCCGCGGGTGAGCCGTTCGTCGGCACTTGCGTCCAAAGCGACCGGCTATCCGATTGCCAAGCTGGCAGCAAAGATTGCGGCGGGCTATAAGCTCGATGAGTTAAAGAATCCGATTACAGGGACGACGTACGCAAGCTTTGAGCCGGCCCTTGACTATGTGGTAACAAAAATCCCGCGCTGGCCGTTTGACAAATTTGAAGCAGCGAACCGCCGGCTCGGTACGCAGATGAAAGCGACCGGAGAAGTGATGGCCATCGGACGCTCATTTGAGGAGTCCATTTTGAAAGGCATCCGGTCACTGGAACTCGGACGTGCTTTTCTGACGCATCCGGATTACGCAGAGGCATCCGAGGAAAAACTGATAGATAAACTTATTCGCGCGGACGATGAGCGGCTGTTTTACATCGGGGAAGCGCTGAAGCGCGGGTACTCGCTCGAACAGCTGCACACATGGACAAAAATTGATTTGTTTTTCCTTGAAAAATTCGCGGGTATTGTCAAGGTTGCAGAAATGGCACGCTCCTATCCAAATGATGAAGAAATACTGCGGATGGCAAAGACAACCGGCATGGCTGACGAAACACTTGCGGCCTACTGGAATACGACAGAGAAACAGGTGCGCAGCCAGCGCCTCGAGCTGGGTATTACGCCGGTGTATAAAATGGTCGACACGTGTGCGGCGGAATTTGAGTCCGAAACGCCGTATTACTATTCCTCCTATGAAGAAGAAAACGAAAGCAGCAAAACCGGGCGTCCGTCTGTCGTCGTCCTCGGTTCCGGCCCGATACGGATCGGGCAGGGAGTTGAATTTGACTACGCGACGGTGCATACCGTCTGGGCGCTGCAGGAAGCGGGATACGAGGCGATTATTATCAACAACAATCCGGAAACGGTGTCGACAGACTTCAGCGTGTCAGACAAGCTGTACTTTGAGCCGCTTACAGTGGAAGATGTAATGCACGTAGTCGATGTAGAACAGCCGGAGGGCGTCATCGTTCAATTCGGCGGTCAGACCGCCATTAACCTGGCGGATGGTCTCGCTGAGCACGGCGTGAAGATTCTTGGCACTACACTTGAGGACATGGACCGGGCAGAGGACCGGGATAAATTTGAAGCGGCGCTGCAGTCGTTGAAAATTCCTCAGCCGCTCGGCCGTACAGCGGTCAGCACCGAAGAGGCACGGGTGGTGGCTGCTGATATCGGCTATCCGGTTCTGGTCCGCCCGTCGTATGTCCTTGGCGGACGGGCGATGGAGATCGTCGGCAGTGAAAAAGAACTGCTTAATTACATGGAGCGGGCCGTACGCGTCAACCGCAAGCACCCGGTGCTGATCGATCGTTATATGGTCGGAAAAGAAGTGGAGGTCGACGCGATTTCAGACGGAGAGACGGTGCTTATTCCGGGGATCATGGAGCACATTGAACGCGCCGGCGTGCATTCGGGCGATTCGATTGCGGTCTATCCATCGCAGACGCTCTCAGAGCAGACGAAGCAAACACTTGCCGAGCGGACAATCGCTATCGGAAAAGGTCTGAACATCAAAGGACTGCTGAACATTCAGTTCGTTATACACGAAGATGAAGTGTATGTGCTTGAAGTGAATCCGCGGGCAAGCCGCACCCTGCCGTTTTTAAGTAAAATTACCGGATGTCCGATTGCAAAGCTTGCCACCCGGGTCATGGTCGGTGAAAGCCTTGCTGCCCTTGGGTACGAAAGCGGTCTGCTTCCGGAAGCGGAAGGCGTTTCGGTCAAGGTGCCGGTCTTTTCCTTCGCCAAGCTCCGCCAGGTGGAAATATCTCTCGGCCCGGAAATGAAATCGACAGGTGAAGTGATGGGCCGGGATCAGACGCTCGAGAAAGCATTGTATAAAGGTCTGATCGCTTCCGGGATGAAAATTCCAAATCACGGCACCGTGCTGTTTACTATTGCCGATGAATGGAAAAAGGAGGCGCTTGCGCTTGCCAGGAGGTTTCATGCGATCGGCTATACGATTACAGCGACCCAGGGAACCGCTGCGTGGCTGAACAAGGAAGGCATTCCGGCTTCCTCGGTCGCAAAGGTGGAAGAAGAATCGCCAAACATTCTGGACTTTATCCGGGAAGGCAAAGCCCAGTTTGTCATTAACACGATGGAAAAACAGAAAAAAGCGGCGGCGGACGGCTTCCGGATCCGGCGGGAAGCGGTGGAAAATGAAGTAGTATGTCTCACATCCCTCGACACGGCCGGAGCCTTGTTGAAGGTGCTTGAGATGATTACCTTTTCCACAGAAGCCATGCCTGCGATGAAAGAAGATCGTACAAACGAGGTGATGGCGTGATTCAAAAAGAATGGATGAGCGTCGTTTCCATCGACGAAATCGCAGCGTCGATTTTTGAAGTTGTGCTCGAAGGTGATATGCCGGGGCGTATCCAGGCACCGGGACAATTTGTGCATGTGAAAACGTCCCCGCATGTCGCTCCGCTTCTGCGCCGTCCGGTCAGTATTAGTGAATACTGGCCTGACCAGCGGCGGATGGCGCTTGTTTTCCGGGCCGAAGGGGAAGGTACAAGCCGGATGGCGGCCTGGCGTGAAGGCGACGAAGTGGATGTGCTCGGGCCGCTCGGCAACGGTTTTGATACGAGTGACGTGGGCGAAGGAGAAAAGGCGCTGATTGTCGGGGGCGGCGTCGGCGTTCCGCCGCTGCTCGGTCTAGCTAAACAGCTGACTGGCCAGGGCGTCCGGGTGCAGACCGTGCTCGGCTTTGCCGATGAATCCAGTGCGTTCTTCCGGGATAGGTTCGGCGCGCTCGGGGACTGCTTTGTGAGTACCATTGACGGAAGTATAGGGGAGGCCGGCTTTGTCACAGATGTGATTGACCGCCAGGGGCTTTCCTACGATGCTATTTACGCCTGTGGACCGCTGCCAATGCTTCGTGCGCTCGACAGCTCCTATGCGGCCGCAAAAGGGAAGCTTTCCCTTGAGGAACGTATGGGCTGCGGCATCGGCGCCTGTTTTGCCTGTGTGTGTCACACTACAGACGACCCTGACGGGACAAGCTACCGGAAGGTTTGCAGCGACGGCCCGGTCTTCCCGTGGGGAGAGGTGGTGCTGTCATGAAACTGCATGTAAGCCTGCCCGGGCTTGAAATGAAAAACCCGGTTATGCCGGCAAGCGGATGCTTTGGCTTTGGAAAAGAATTTTCCCAGCTGTATGATCTCAATGACCTCGGAGCCATTGCGATTAAAGCGACCACCGAAGAAGCGCGGTTCGGTAATGAAACACCGCGGGTGGCAGAAACAGAAGCAGGCATGCTGAACGCTATCGGTCTGCAGAACCCGGGGCTTAAAGGAGTAACGGAACACGAACTGCCGTGGCTCCAGCAGTTGGATACACCGGTGCTTGCAAATGTTGCGGGAACAAAAATGGAGGACTACGAAGCGGTGGCGGCCGGACTGTCGGAATCCGGTATGGTGGCAGCGCTGGAGCTCAATATTTCCTGTCCGAATGTGAAAGAAGGCGGCATTACGTTTGGCACCGACCCGAAGCTTGCGGCAGAGCTGACGAAAAGGGTGAAGCACGTGTCTGATGTGCCGGTTTATGTCAAGCTGTCGCCCAACGTGACGGATATTACCGAAATTGCCAAAGCGGTGGAACATGCCGGCGCGGACGGTTTGTCGCTGATTAACACATTATCGGGGATGAAAATTGATCCGGTGACGCGCAAGCCGCTGCTCGCTAATGAAATCGGGGGCCTTTCGGGTCCGGCCATTAAGCCGGTAGCCATCCGGATGGTATATCAGGTGCGGCAGGTAACAGAACTGCCTATTATCGGCATGGGCGGCATTATGGGCATGGAGGACGTGCTGGAGTTTATGATGGCTGGAGCTGATGCGGTCGCTGTCGGAACAGCAAACATCAGCAACCCGTTTGCCTGCCCGGAAATCATTCAGGAGCTGACAGACTGGGCCGGCTCTGAGACGGCTGCGGACTGGGCCGGCTGGAAGCGGGGCGGGGTGAAAGCATGAAGGGCCGTCCCCTGATCATTGCCATGGACGTGCCGGATAAACCGGAGGCGGATGCCCTGCTCGCTTCATTCGGACAGAAATCACTGTTTTTAAAAGTCGGCATGGAATTATTTTATAAAGAAGGCCCAGCGCTTGTGGAGGAATGGAAAGCAAAAGGACACCGGGTATTTCTTGACTTGAAGCTGCATGATATACCCAATACGGTCCAGCGGGCAGCCGCTCAGCTTGCCCGGCTGCAGGTGGATCTTGTCACGGTTCATGCTGCTGGCGGAAGCCGGATGATGGCGGGTGCTGTAGAAGGCCTGGAGCAGGGCACCCGGTCCGGGCAGAAGAGACCTGCCTGCATAGCGGTCACTCAGCTGACGAGCACCTCTGAAACGATGCTGAAGGAGGAGCTTGGCATACCACTTTCGATGAATCAAGCAGTGGCGGCTTACGCGGATCTTGCCGAACGGTCGGGGCAGGACGGCGTTGTCTGCGCTGCCGGGGAGGTGCCGCTCATTAAAAGCACCCGCAGCCGCTCTTTTATTACCGTGACCCCGGGAATTCGCGGGGCAGGTGAGGAGGCGGGGGACCAGGCCCGGGTAGTGACACCACAGGCCGCCGCAGATTTTGGCAGTGACGCGATCGTCGTCGGACGCAGCATTACAAAAGCTGCTGATCCGGCTTCGGCTTACGAACAAATGGAACAGGAATGGAGAATGCCCAATGCAGAATGAAGAACTTCTCAGCAGGGATCTGCTGACCATTGAAGCAGTGACACTGCGCCCGGATGAACCGTTTACCTGGTCTTCCGGTATACGCTCCCCGATTTACTGCGACAACCGGCTGACTCTTTCTTATCCGGACGTACGGACCCGGGTGGCAGAAGGATTGGCGGAGCTTATCCGGAGCAATTACCCTGATGCTACGATCGTTGCCGGCACTGCCACGGCCGGGATAGCTCATGCGGCGCTTGCAGCAGACAGGCTCGGCCTGCCGATGTGCTACGTGCGCGGTTCCTCCAAATCCCATGGTAAAGGCAATCAGATTGAAGGCCGGGTCACTCCGGAGGATAAAGTCGTAATTGTTGAGGATTTAATCTCCACAGGTCAAAGCATGATCACGGTCCAGCAGGCTCTTCTGGACGCAGGAGCCGACGTACTCGGAGCGGCTGCGATTTTCACGTATGAGCTGGAGGAAGCCGGAAGGCAGCTTAAAGAAGCGCGGCTGCCGGTGAAAACACTGACTAATTACTCTGCCCTGATTCAGATTGCAGCTGAGGAAGGCTACGTGCAGGAAAACGATATCGAACGTCTGCAGGAATGGAAACAGGCCCCGGCATCCTGGGCGTAAATACGAATTAAAAAGCTCCCTCCGGACAGCTGGGCTGTGTCGGAGGGAGCTTTTTTATTTTGCAGCGGTCTGGGCTTTGGCCCGGTTTTTCATTTCAAGGACAAGGCTTTCCTCCGGAGTGACAAACAGGGTGGACTGCTGATCGTAGGTCACAAACCCGGGCTTGGCGCCGTTTGGTTTTCGTACGTGACGGATCAGGGTGTGGTCGACCGGCACCGAGGACGAGGAGCGCGCTTTGGAGAAATAGGCGGCAAGGACAGCCGCTTCCTTTAACGTTTCCTCGTCTACGTCTGTGGAGCGGATCACCACATGGGATCCGGGGATATCTTTCGTGTGCAGCCAGGTGTCTCCGGCGTTTGCCACCCGGTTGGTGACGTATTCGTTCTGGCGGTTGTTTTTTCCGACAAGCAGAAGTGTGCCGGCCGAGGAAACGTACTGCTCAACCTGCGGTTTCGTGCTTTTTTTCTGCTTTTTCTTTTGAACACGCTTTTTCAGATAGCCGCCGTCCGACAATTCTTCACGTATGTCGTCAATGTCGGATGGGGCAGCCGTTTCCACCTGCTGAATTAGCCGGTCGAGGTAATCAATCTCGCGACGGGTCAGCTTAATCTGTTTTTTCGCCTCGGATAGTGAGGTTTTAGCTTTGTTGTAGCGTTTAAAATACCGCTGGGCATTATCTGACGGCGAGAGTTCAGGCTCAAGCTCAATGGTAAGCGTGCCGCCTTCCGGATCGTAGTAATCCGTTACTTCGATTTCGTTTTCACCGCCGCGGATCTGGTGCATATGGGCGGTTAACAGCTCCCCGTATTTTTGATAGACGAGCCGGTTTTCGGCCTGCGTAATCGTCTGGCGCAGTTTTTTCAGCTTGCGCTCGTTTTTTTCGCGCTCGTTCTGCAGAAAACGTTCGAGATCATGGGCCTGCTGATGCACCCGGTCACGTTCGGCTTTGCCGTTATGGTAGCGGTCGAGCATGGCGCTCACCGAGTCAAAACTTTCCTTCGAACCATCCACATGAGTAAGGTCAATGGCGCTGTAATATTCTTTATTGGCTTCGGTGGTCACAATCTGCGGCTGAAAATTCCCGTTATTAACGTCGTTCATGAGCGAAGTAAACGTATCGGCCAGCTTCTGGAGCGAACCGAGACCAGCACGATGCGCGGCCTCTTTGGCGCTCTGGGGAGAAATTCCTTCAAATGCCTGCATCAGCTGGCGGTCGAGCTTGCCCTGGTTGGCGTCGAGTGCTCTCAGCACGTCACCGGCTTCAGCTTCGAGGGGGTTCGCCTTATGCTGGGACGGTGGTCCAACATATTCCTGACCGGGAAGAATCGTGCGGACGGTGTTTTGGGCCGGGGAAATATGCTTCATGCTGTCCAGAATATGCGTACGGTCCTCATTAAGAAGCACGACATTACTGTGCTTACCCATAATTTCCATAACCAGGGTCCGTTCCGTAAGATCACCGATTTCATCTTTGTTTTCAATGCGTAGCGAAACGATCCGCTCAAGTCCCTGCTGTGACACTTCCCGCACGAAACCGCCTTCCAGGTGCTTGCGCAGCAGCATGCAGAACATGGAAGGCTCCTTGGGATTCTGGTACTTTTCGTCTGTCAGATGCATTCTTGACAGGGAAGGGTTCACCGACAGCAGCAGCTGGTGGTTTTTGCGGTTCGCCCGCACTGAAATGACCAGGTCGGTTTTGTAGGGCTGGTGTATTTTTGTGATCCGGCCGTTTTGGAGTGTCTGCTGGACCTCCTGGACAACGGCCTGGGTCATGATTCCGTCAAAGCTCACGTTCGATCATCCTTTACTCGTACAAGCAGGAGAAATTCTTCTGCTGCTTGCGTTCTGTACGGTGGATTATAGCATAATGAAAAGCGCGCCGTCTTGTCTGCTGAATAAACATTGGTTGTGGGCTGAAGAGATATTGTTTACAATATAGAAGTACATAATGTTCGGGCCTCGCCGCGAAGCATCGTTTGTGACGCTTGAAATAATCGTGCTATACTGAAGCAGGAGAACAACTCGTCAGGAACCGCAGAAGAAAACATATATGAACCATTTTTTCAGGCAGCAGCTAGAGGGATGGTCCGACCAGGAGGGGTAGTTTTGAGCATTAAGCTAATCAACATCGGATTTGGAAATATTGTGTCGGCAAATCGGATTATTTCTATCGTCAGCCCGGAATCAGCACCAATCAAACGGATTATTCAGGAAGCCAGGGACCGTAACATGCTGATTGATGCCACCTATGGCCGAAGGACGAGAGCGGTTATTATTGCAGACAGCGACCATGTTGTGCTTTCTGCGGTTCAGCCGGAGACAGTCGCCCAGCGGCTGCATACAAAAGATGATGATTCATCGGACGAATAAGATTGTGAAATGAGGCGTGTCAACCTATGAAAGATGATAAGGGATTATTGATTGTTCTTTCCGGCCCGGCCGGTGTAGGAAAAGGTACGGTATGCGGAGCGCTGCGCGAAGAGGATACGAATATTGAGTATTCCGTATCCGCTACTACCCGGGCCCCGCGTCCCGGGGAGGAGCACGGAGTAAATTATTTCTTTCATTCGAAGGAAGAGTTTGAAAAAATGATCGAGGAAGGCCGGCTGCTTGAGTGGGCGCAGTATGTAGACAACTACTACGGGACCCCGCTTGATTACGTTCAGGAAACCATTGAACGCGGCAAAGACATTATTCTCGAGATTGAAGTGCAGGGCGCAGAAAAGGTGAAGGAGCGTTACCCGGAAGGCACGTTTATTTTCTTAATGCCCCCAAGTCTTGCCGAGCTCCGCAGCAGGATCGTCGGACGTGGGACGGAAACATCCGAGTTGATTGACAAACGGATGACTGTGGCCAAAAATGAAATTGACATGATGCAGATGTATGACTATGTAGTGGAAAACGATGAAATTGAAAAAGCGGTCTCCCGCATCCGCTCTATTGTCACTGCAGAACACTGCAAGCAGGAACGCCTGATTGAAAAATATAAAGAATTAGCGGAGGTGGAATAATGGCTTCAAACAGAAACGACGAAGGAATGCTGTATCCGTCCATTGACCAGCTGCTCGGTCATATCAATTCCAAATATACGCTAGTATCCGTCTCAGCACGGCGCGCGAGAGACCTCGAAGAAATCGACGGGGCGCTCCCAATGATCGATAATGCAAAATCTGTGAAGGCAGTAGGCATCGCTCTCGAAGAAATCCAGGCAGGCGTGCTCGGCTACCGCCAGGGTGACTACGAAGAACACGACTACGAAGAATAACCGAAAAGGAACGGGCACCAGATAAGAAGAAGCAACCTATGGGATTACGTAGGTTGCTTTTTTTAGCCTGGAAGCGCCTGTTAAAGGAGGACAAAGCTGTGAAAGGCAAAAAAATTGTACTCGGTGTCACAGGAGGAATAGCTGCCTTTAAAGCCGCGGCGCTTGCAAGTAAGCTGTACCAGGCGGGGGCGGAGCTGCGCATTATTATGACGCCGGAAGCCAAAGAGTTTATTACCCCGCTCACATTTCAGGCACTGACACGATCAAGAGTGTACGACGACACGTTTGCAGAAGCCGACCCTTCAGTCGTTTCCCATATTGATGTGGCGGACTGGGCAGACGTATTTATCGTAGCGCCTGCGTCGGCCAACACACTCGGAAAGCTTGCGAACGGACTCGCAGATGATATGCTCACCACCACAATGATGGCGACACTGGCCAACGTATACGTTGCACCGGCGATGAACGTAAACATGTATAATCATCCGAGCTTTCAGCGCAATAAGGAAACGTTAAAGCAGGACGGCTACCGGTTCATTGAACCTGGAGAGGGTTATCTTGCCTGCGGCTGGATTGGCAAAGGCCGGATGGCTGAGCCCGAGGACATTATGCAGTTTGTCCAGGATGCCGAAGATGTCGGCACTCCGCTTACCGGCAAACGAGTGCTTGTGACTGCTGGTCCGACGCATGAGCATATCGATCCCTTCCGGGTCGTTACCAATCCGTCCAGCGGAAAAATGGGGTTTGCGATCGCTGAGGAAGCAGCCCGGCGGGGAGCAGAAGTGACGCTGGTTGCAGGACCGGTGACGCTCTCCACGCCTGGCGGCGTCCAGACAAGAATCGACGTCGGAAGCGTGGATGATATGCGCGAAGCCGTGCTCACCCACTACGATACGTCGGATGTGGTAATTAAAGCAGCTGCTGTGTCCGATTACCGGCCGGAGACCGTGCATGAAAAAAAGCAGAAGAAAAAGGACGACGGTCTTGAAGTGCCGATGGTGAAAACACCGGATATTCTCCAGGAGCTCGGAGAGAAAAAGAAGCATCAGCTTTTGATCGGCTTCGCTGCAGAATCGGAACGCCTCGAGGAATATGCAGAAAGCAAGCGGCAGCGTAAGAATGCCGATTTAATTGTAGCCAATGAAATCGGGAAAGCGGGTTCGGGCTTTCGGGCCGATGAAAATACTATTACCTTCGTGGATAAAAACGGAGCTGTTTCTTTTCCCACCCAGTCGAAGCACGAGGCAGCGGCAGAAATTATGTCCTGGCTGCAGAAACGAATAGGAGACGCGTAAATATGTACGCCAAGGTAATTGTGGATATAGCGACCGGCCAGACGAACCGGGCTTTTGATTATCAGATTCCGGCTTCACTCGAAATGCTCGCGCGCCCCGGATCGAGAGTGACGGTGCCGTTTGGTGCCCGGAAGATTCAGGGATTTATCTGGCGGATCGAAGACAATACAGAGCTTGCCCGGGTTAAGCCGATTACAGATGTGCTCGATCCTCATCCGGTGCTTACGCAGGAGCTGCTTGAGCTCGGAGAGTATTTGGCTGTGGAAACGGTCTGTTTTTTAATTACGGCCTATCAGTCGATGATTCCGGCAGCCATTCGGGCAAAACCAAAAAAGAAGATTGAGCTGCTCGTGCCCCCGGAGACACTGCCGCCGGTACTGCAGGCAGTGTTTCAGAAGCAGACGACAATCGACTGGAAGGACCTCCCGGACGATAAAGCAGTGATGCAGCACGTGCAGGAAGCTGTCCATCGTGAACAGATCCGGATCGATTATCAGGTGAAGGACCAGACGAAAAAACAGACGAAGCGGATGCTGCGGCTTCATCCGGAGCACCGGACGCATGCAGCTTCTCTTACGGCGAAAGCGAAAAAACAGCTGGAGCTGTACGACTGGTTTCTTTCGATCGGAGACGAAGAAGTGGCTGTCCCTGCGGCCCAGCTGCTGCATGAGCAGACGGCGAGCCGGGCGGTTATTCAGGGCCTCGTGGAGAAAAACATTCTTATGGAGCGGGACCAGGAGTCGTACCGGGATCCATTTGAAGACCGATCATTTGAAGCCACTCCTCCGCAGGAGCTCACCCCGGACCAGCAGCGGGCACTTGATCCGATTACAGAAAAAACGTCGCGGCATGAGCATCATACGTTTTTGCTGCACGGGGTCACCGGAAGCGGAAAGACAGAAGTGTATCTGCAGGCCATTGACCGTGTGCTGAAGCAGGGACGGGAAGCGATTGTGCTCGTACCGGAAATTTCACTTACCCCGCAAATGGTGGAACGCTTTAAAGGGCGGTTCGGGGACCAGGTGGCGGTAATGCACAGCGCTCTCTCAAGAGGCGAACGGTACGACGAATGGCGCAGGGTGCATGCCGGAGACGCAAAAGTAGCGGTCGGAGCACGGTCGGCGGTTTTTGCCCCCTTCAAAAATGTCGGCCTGATTATCATTGATGAAGAGCACGAAGGCAGCTACAAGCAGGAGGACCACCCCCGTTATCACGCCCGGGAGGTAGCGATCTGGAGAGGCAGGTATCACGGGGCTCCGGTCGTATTAGGGAGCGCCACGCCGTCGCTGGAATCATATGCCCGTGCCGGCCGGGAGGTTTATCAGCTGCTTGAAATGCCGGAGAGAATCAACCAGAAACAGCTGCCCGCCATCGATGTGGTGGATATGAGGGACGAGCTTCATAAAGGCAACCGCTCCGTATTTTCCGAAACGCTGCTTGAAAAGCTGAAGGACCGACTGGAAAAAGGGGAGCAGAGTATTTTGTTTCTAAACCGGCGAGGCTACTCTTCGTTTGTCATGTGCCGTTCATGCGGTTATACTGCTGAATGCCCGCACTGTGAAATCACGCTCACATACCATCAGACAAAGCATCAGCTGAAGTGCCACTATTGTGGCTATGAAGAAGCGATGCCTGCAACGTGCCCGTCCTGCGAAAGCGAACAGATCCGCTACTTTGGCACAGGCACCCAGAAGGTGGAAGAAGAGCTGACGAAGGTGCTGCCGGAGGCCAGGATTATCCGGATGGATATGGACACCACGACGAAAAAAGGCTCCCACGAACAGATGCTTCGCCGGTTTGGAAACGGAGAGGCGGACATTCTGCTCGGCACCCAGATGATTGCCAAAGGCCTGGACTTCCCTATGATTACGCTGGTCGGTGTACTGGCAGCGGACACGATGCTGCATCTGCCTGATTTCCGGGCGCCGGAGCGGACCTTTCAGCTGCTTACTCAGGTGAGCGGCCGGGCCGGCCGGGACAAGCTGCAGGGCGAAGTAGTGATTCAATCCTACAGCCCCGATCATTACAGTATCCAGTTCGCTAAAAATCATGATTATCCATCGTTCAGCCGGCATGAAATGGGCCAGCGCAAGCGCGGTGGGTACCCGCCGTATTATTATTTAACGATGGTCAACGTTTCTCATGAAGAGATCGGCGTAGCGCTGAAAACCGCTGAAAAAGTGACGAGCCGGCTGCGGGAGGAATTATCACCGCAGGCGAAAATTCTCGGACCAACTGTTTCTCCGATTGCAAGGATCAAGGATAGATATCGGTACCAATGCATGATAAAATACAGGGATGAGCCTGAATTAACGAAAATCCTGAATGATATTGCTGTACATTATCAAAAAGAGACAGCTCAGGATAAGCTGTTTATTACGATTGATATGTATCCGCAGTTGTTTCTATAAGGTAAACACCAGCCCCGCTGCTTCGATAGTGACCGACGCACGGGGCTGTGTATTGTGAAAAGAGGGTTAAATATGAACATTTTATTTATGGGGACGCCGGACTTTTCGGTCCCGGTCCTGCGGCGTCTGCTTGAAGAGGGCTATCCGGTAACGGCGGTGGTCACTCAGCCTGACCGCCCGAAGGGAAGAAAAAAAGAGCTGACCCCGCCGCCGGTCAAAGTTGAAGCCGAAGCGTGGAAGCTTCCTGTACTGCAGCCGGAAAAGCTGAAAAACGAAGCCTCCTTAAACGAAGTGCTGGCAGAGAAGCCGGATTTAATTATTACAGCGGCGTTCGGACAGATTCTGCCGAGAAAGCTTCTCGAAGCCCCTTCCATTGCAGCGGTGAATGTGCACGCTTCCCTGCTTCCGGAATACCGCGGCGGCGCCCCGATTCACCAGGCGGTCATCGATGGCCGGGAAAAAACAGGCGTCACGATCATGGACATGGTGGCAAAACTGGACGCCGGCGACATCATCCGTCAGCAGGAAGTACCCATTGAATGGGAGGATACGGTCGGAGATGTGCATGACAAACTGAGCGCCGTCGGAGCAGATCTTTTGATCGAAACGCTGCCGTCAGTAATCGACGGCACGGCGGAACGGACTCCGCAGAATGAAGAGAAAGTAACGTTTGCATCCAACATCCAGCGCGGCCAGGAAAAGGTCGACTGGAAGCAGAGCGGCCGTTCGATCTATAACCAGATCCGCGGAATGAATCCATGGCCGGTGGCCTATGCAGAGAAAGACGGAAAGTCGATTAAGCTTTGGCGTGCCGAATGGGTGGATGCTTCCGCCAGTGCTGAAGCGGGCACTATTACTGCGATAACAGATGACTACATTGATGTGGCAGCCGGTGACGGCACAATGGTTCGGCTGCTGGAGATTCAGCCGGCTGGTAAAAAAAGAATGAAAACGGCCGAGTTTTTGCGGGGAAGCCACGGCTGGTCCAAAGGAGAGAGTTTTAATGAATAAAACGGAGCCTTCCTATTCCCTCCGGTATACAGCTGCTTCCCTGCTCGAGCGGGTGGAGACCGGCCAGGCCTTCAGCCACCTGCTGCTTCATCACGAGCTCGCCGGAAAAGCATGGTCGAGAGAGGATGCCGGTCTTCTGACCGAAATTGTTTACGGCACTCTCCGCCGCCAGAACACCCTCGACTACGTGCTTGGGGTTTTTGTGAACAAGCCGCTAACGAAGCTTGACGCCTGGGTGCGCGTGCTGCTGCGAATGAGTGTGTACCAGATGCGTTACCTTGACCGGGTGCCGGACCACGCCGTGGTGGATGAGGCGGTAAAAATTGCGAAGCAGCGAGGCAATAAAGGGGTGAGCGGTTTTGTAAACGGGGTGCTCCGCTCCTTGCAGCGCAAAGGATTTCCCGACACTACCGCTATCAAAAACACAGAGGAACGTCTGGCGGTCGACTACAGCCATCCGGCATGGATGCTTCGGGAATGGCAGGCGGCCTACGGGGAAAACACAGCCCTCCGTATTGCCGAAGCAAATAACGTCACGCCAAAAACAAACGTGCGGGTCTCCTCTGAAGCTGAACTCGGAGACGTGCAGGAAATGCTCGAACAGGAAGGAATGCAGACAACCCGGGGTATTATTGCAGAGAAAGCATTAATTGTAGAAAAAGGAAATGTTCTCGTCACCGAAGCGTATCAGAACGGCTATATAACGGTGCAGGATGAAAGCTCCATGAAAGCCGGCGAAGCACTGATGGTTGAAGAAAACATGAACGTTCTCGATGCCTGCGCGGCCCCGGGCGGAAAATCAACGGATGCTGCCGAACGGACCGGCCCGGGCGGAAGCGTGGCAGCCCATGACCTGAGTGCAAAAAAGCTTACCCAAATTGAAGAACAGGCAGCAAGACTTGGGCTTGAAAATATTGAAACCGCCGCCGGGGATGCACGTCAATTGACAACAACTTTTTCGGCGCGTACATTTGACCGGGTGCTCGTCGATGCTCCGTGCAGCGGACTTGGCGTTATTCGGAAAAAGCCCGAGCAGAAATGGGCCAAAAAAGCAGAGGATTTTGAACGCCTGCCGGAGATACAGCACGAAATATTGAATGAAGCTGTAAGTATGTTACGATTTAATGGAAGGATTGTGTACAGCACATGTACAATTCGTCCAGAGGAGAACGAACAGGTGTGGGAAGCGTTTTTGCACCGACATCCAGAACTATCGCCAGACCATGAACTGACCGACAAACTAAAACTTTCAGAAATAGAGCATTTTTCCAGCGAATACGGATGGTGCACGATTCTTCCCCATGGATACGGCACAGATGGATTTTTCATTGCTGCGGCGGTAAAAAATAATAAGGAAGAAACGGAAGGAGCATAAGCATGCAGATTTTAAAAAAGGAGGCGCCTGCCCCGCAAACGGACAGCCCCTCCATGTACAGCTTGAAATACGAGGAACTTGAACAATGGTTAAAAGAAAACGGGGAGCCGGCATTCCGTGCGAAGCAGCTGTTTGAATGGATGTATCAAAAGCGCGTGACCTCATTTGAGGAAATGACCAACATCCCGAAAACGCTTCGCGAAAAGCTCGAAAGCACGTTTACACTGACGACGTTGAAAGAGGTCATCCATCAGCAGTCCCAGGACGGCACCATTAAGATTTTGTTTGAACTGCAGGACGGCTATACGATCGAAACCGTACTGATGAAGCACGACTATGGCTACAGCGTTTGTGTAACCACCCAGGTAGGCTGCCGGCTCGGCTGTACCTTCTGTGCTTCCACACTTGGCGGCCTGAAAAGAAACCTTGAAGGTGGCGAAATTACCGCCCAGGTGCTTGAGTCCCAGCGTCTGCTTGACGAAAGAGATGAACGTGTAAGCTCTATCGTTGTTATGGGAATCGGTGAGCCGTTCGATAACTACGACGGTCTGATGAACTTTCTGCGCGTAGTCAATCACAACGATGGTTTAAATATTGGTGCACGCCACATTACCGTTTCTACAAGCGGGGTTGTTCCGCGCATTTATGACTTTGCCAACGAAAACATGCAGATCAATTTCGCAGTATCTCTCCACGCAGCAAACACAGAGACCCGCAGCCGGCTGATGCCGATTAACCGCGCTTGGGATGTTTCGGAGCTGATGGATTCCATCCGCTACTACCAGAAGAAAACGAACCGAAGAGTCACATTTGAATACGGCCTGTTCGGCCAGGTAAATGACCAGAAAGAGGACGCGGAAGAGCTCGCCGACCTGATCGGTGATTTGAAATGCCACGTCAATCTGATTCCTGTGAACGATGTGCCGGAAAGAAACTACGTGCGTACCACAAGAAACGACATTTTTGCGTTTGAAAAAGCATTAAAAGACCGCGGGGTGAACGTAACGATCCGGCGTGAGCAGGGACACGATATCGATGCAGCCTGCGGACAGCTGCGTGCCAACCAGCGGAAAGAAGAAACGGAGGCTAATTCCCAGTGAACCATATGTTTTTAACAGACCGGGGCAAAATCCGTCCTCATAATGAAGATACCGGAGGCATCGTCACGCATGCTTCCGGCATTATTTTAGCCGTCGTTGCCGATGGAATGGGCGGACATTCGGCCGGAGACGTGGCAAGCGCCATGGCTTATCAGACGTTAAAGGACGCGTGGGAGGAAAATCCGTCTGTCAATTCAATTGAAGAGGCGTCGGAGTGGCTGACTGACAACATGATGAAAGCAAATGAAGCCATCATCCGCCACGCCCATCATTATCCGGAGCATGCGGGAATGGGAACGACCCTTGTCGCAGCCATCTGCCACCCGTCGTTTACCGTTACCGGAAATATCGGTGACAGCCGCAGCTATATCTGGACGGACCGTACGGTTCAGCAGCAGAGTGAAGACCATTCCCTTGTGCAGGAGCTGTATAATAAAGGACAGATTTCAGCACTCGAAGCGGAGTCGCATCCGCAGAAAAATATATTAACGAAAGCACTCGGCACGGACCGCGGCCTTTCCCCTGACATCTATACGTATGAATGGGGCGAAGGGGACGGCGTGCTTCTTTGTACCGACGGGCTGACGAATAAGCTTGGCGCTGAAGATATGGCCGGGATGCTTGCTTCTCACAAGCACCTTCGCGAAGGTGTGGAAGCGATGGTGCAGGCAGCCAACGACCGCGGAGGCGAAGATAATATTACGATTGCGGTGGTAATGCGGGAGGAAGAGGTATGGACCAACTGATCGGACGCCGTATCAGTGACCGTTATCATATTAAACGCCTCCTTGGAAGCGGCGGTATGGCGTACGTGTATCTCGGAGAGGATATGATTCTGGAACGGCTGGTGGCAATTAAAATTCTTCAGCCGCAGTTTAACGGCGACGAGGAATTTTTGCAGCGGTTCCGCCGCGAGTCCCGGGCAGCCACTATTTTGGGCCATAGAAACACGGTCAATATTTATGACGTTGGCGAAGAGCGGGAGCTGCATTATATCGTTATGGAATACGTGGAGGGCCAGACGGTGAAGGAAATGATCCGCCTGCATGGACCGCTGCCGCTTGCACAGGCGGTACATATGACCAGGCAGCTGCTTGAGGCGCTGATGCAGGCGCACAGTCACGGCATCATCCACCGGGACATCAAGCCCCACAATCTTCTTTCCAACGACCGCGGGGAAGTAAAAGTAGCTGATTTCGGCATTGCCCGTGCTGCGTCTGCTTCCACGATCACACAAACCAATACGATGATGGGCTCCGTCCATTATATTTCGCCGGAGCAGGCGAGAGGCGGAGTGGTAAGTGCACGCTCAGATATTTATGCTGCCGGTATCGTTTTGTTTGAAATGGTGACCGGGGTGATTCCCTACGATGCAGAATCCGCTGTAAGTATTGCTTTAAAGCATATTCAGGAGCCGCTTCCGGACCCGATGCAGCTGCGGCAGGGTCTGCCGCAGAGTCTGTCGAACGTTATCCTAAAAGCTGCGGCCAAAAGTCCGGATGACCGTTACGCGAGCGCCGAAGAAATGTATGAGGACATCCGTTCCGCGCTGTCGGAGGAGAGAAGAAACGAACGCCCTTATTTCATCCAGGAGGGCCACACCAATGCCCGGGAGCGGGAATGGTCGGACCCCCAGGTGGCCGAAGAAGACACGATGGTAGCAGCGCCGGCTGTTCAGGAAGATGAGCAGCAGGATTCCGCCCTGGAAACAAAGGCCGACCGGCAGCCGGAGAAAACTAAAAAATGGCCGTATGTTGTGGCCTGTATACTCGTATTTTCAGGAGCGGCATTTTTTTACTGGCTGCTTCCAGAAATGTTTGTTGTGAGTGGCTCAACGGAATTAATTCCGCACGTCTTTCCCGCAGCGCAGACAGCTGTGTGGGATGCGGACTGGGCAGGAGAGAGCCCAATATTACAAGAAGGGGCGAAGGTATGGCAACAGGTCGAATTGTAAAAGCAGTCAGCGGGTTCTACTATGTGGACAGTGAAGAAGGATATTTTCAGTGCCGGGGCCGGGGACTGTTCCGCAAACAGAAAATCAAACCGCTTGTAGGTGACTTTGTGCGGTTTGAAGCAGAAAATCATACAGACGGATACGTACTAGAAATTAAAGAACGAAGCAATGAACTGGTGCGCCCGCCGGTCGCAAACATTGACCAGGCACTGCTCATATTTTCCGCTGTCGAGCCTGATTTTTCCACCTGGCTGCTCGACCGTTTTCTTGTGCATGTGGAAAACGAAGAAATTAGACCGGTGATTTTAGTAAGTAAATGGGACAAAGCAGATGAAGCAAAAAAAGAGACACTGCGGGCCGCACAGAAGGATTATGAGCATATCGGCTATCCGTTCCAATTTTACTCGACGAAAACAGGCGAAGGCATCGAAGAGGCCGCTGCTTATTTTCCGGAGAAGTATTCTCTTTTATCCGGGCAGTCGGGAGTGGGGAAATCGTCGCTCCTGAACGCGGTGGCGCCTGATCTTGATCTCGAGACAGCGAACATTTCCGGGGCTCTCGGGCGCGGGAAGCATACGACAAGGCACGTAGAGTTCCTGCGGGTTAACGGCGGATGGGTGGCAGATACGCCCGGGTTCAGCTCGCTTGATTTTGGTTCGATTACAGCCGAAGACCTCGATATCTGTTTTCCGGAAATGCGGGCAAGAATGCCCGACTGCAAATTCCGCGGATGCTCCCACCGGCAGGAGCCGGGCTGTGCCATAAGGCTCGATGTGGAGGAAGGACGAATCCCGTCTTACCGCTACGAGCATTACAAACAGTTCCACGAAGAAATTTCATCCACTCCGAGGAGGTATTAATGATGATAAAAATAGCGCCTTCCATCCTGTCAGCTGATTTTGCGGAATTGGGCCGGGCGGTGAAGGAAATTGACGAAGCCGGGGCGGATTATATACATATCGATGTCATGGACGGCCACTTTGTTCCGAATATCACGTTCGGGCTTCCGGTCATCGAGGCCATTCGCCCGTACAGCGATAAACCGTTTGATGTGCATTTAATGATTGAAAAGCCGGAACGCTACATTGAAGATTTTGCCAAAGCGGGAGCTGACATTATTTCGGTGCATGTGGAGGCGTGTCCCCATATACACCGTACGGTCCAGCAGATTAAAGAAGCCGGCTGCCGGGCGGGCGTAGTATTAAATCCGGCAACCCCGGTGGAAATGATCACTCATATTCTGCCGGATGTTGATCTTGTGCTTTTAATGACTGTAAACCCGGGATTTGGCGGCCAGGCGTTTATTCCGAACGTACTCGACAAAATCAGAGCAGTGAAAAAAGCGGCGGATGTCGTTAATCCAGAGCTCGAGATTGAAGTGGACGGCGGGGTCAGCCGGGAAACAGCCAAAGACTGTCTCGAAGCCGGGGCGAATGTGCTTGTGTCGGGCTCGGCCCTGTTTAAGCAGGAGGATAAAGCGAAGGCAATCGAAGAATTAAAGCAGTAAATAATATTATTATGTAAACTAAAAAACACTCGTAAAAAAAGCGGCTCTATGGCCGCTTTTTGCTTTATACGCGTGTGACTTTACCAGATTTTAATGCTCTGGCGGAAACGTATACGCGTTTTGGCTTACCGTTTACAAGAATGCGGACTTTTTGCACGTTAGCTCCCCAACGGCGTTTCGTTGCATTGTTGGCGTGAGAACGGTTATTTCCGGCTTTAGGGCCTTTCCCTGTTACATAGCACTTGCGGGACATATGCGGCACCTCCTTATTAATATCAAACAAAATTACCCATACTCAAATATATTAGCACAGAGCCTGTACACACGCAATGTTGATCCGCCAAAAATACAATTATGCTTTTCATTTAAGGCAAACGTGGTTATAGTGATAATGGCATAGTTACTTTGAAAAGAAGCTGGAGCGTCCGGATACAGCCGGCGTCCGGAAAGGAAGGAAACGAGACATGAGTTTCGAAATATATTCATCAAACGGAACAGTCGATATTACACTCGAAGTGCTTGCCACTGCCGTGGGAGCGGCAGCCATGGACTGCTACGGAATCGTAGGTATGGCGTCCAGGAAACATTTCAAGGACAACCTATCGGAACTGCTGCGAAGAGAAAATTATTCCCGTGGAGTAGTCGTCCGGGAAGAGGACGGCCTTATCCATATTGATATGTATATTATTGTAAGCTATGGTACGAAAATTTCTGAAGTGGCGCACAACGTGCAGCGGAAAGTGAAGTATCAGCTGCAGAAAATGCTCGGGCTGGACGTGTCCGCTGTGAATGTCTATGTTCAGGGCGTGCAGATTGAATCGGCCTCACCATAGGAAGAGACGGATGAAGGAGAGAGAAAAATGGATCAATTAGTACGCGGTCCTGAACTGGGAAGGATGCTGAAGCAGGGAGCTTCCGCACTGCAAAAACACAGCAAAGAGGTAGACGCACTGAATGTGTTTCCAGTTCCGGACGGGGACACAGGCACCAATATGAGTTTGACGATCCGTTCCGGCGTCGAACAGCTCAAGGAGAACCAGCATGCCGGAGAGACAGCCAAACACTTTTCCAAAGGATTGTTAATGGGAGCGCGTGGAAACTCCGGCGTTATTTTGTCGCAGCTGTTCCGCGGCTTTGCCAAATCTATGGAAAAAAAGTCTGAGCTCCGTACTCCTGACGTTGCAGAAGCTTTTGAACAGGGAGTGGATGCTGCCTACCGGGCAGTGATGAAGCCGGTGGAAGGAACGATTCTCACAGTGGCCAGGGAAGCGTCTCTTGCTATGAAAAATGAACATAACGCCAGTGAGCTTGCGCTGGATGAATGGATGCGGCGGTTTTTGAAGGCGGCTAAAGAAGCGCTTGCTTATACGCCCGAGCAGCTGCCAGTCTTGAAGGAGGTTGGTGTAGTTGACTCGGGCGGCCAGGGGCTTGTGCACATATATGAGGGGATGCTGCACGCGCTAACCGGGCAGGAGGAAGAAGAAGGAGAATCTGTGCCTTCGCTTGACCAGCTTGTGAAGCTCGAGCACCATAAGGATCCGGCCGCCCAGGTCGGAGCCGAAGCTATTACGTACGGATACTGTACCGAAGTAATGGTCCGCTTTGCAGACAGTGATCCTTCCTTTCAGGAAGAAGCATTCCGGGAAGAGCTGTCGGCCCACGGGGATTCTCTTTTAGTAGTCTGTGATGAAGAACTGCTGAAGGTTCATATTCACGCCGAAGAACCAGGGAAAATTCTGGAAAAATCTCAGCGCTACGGAGAGCTGATTCATATAAAAATTGAAAATATGCGTGAGCAGAATCGTGCCCTGCAGCAGGAAGGAACGTCAGAAAGGCCTGAGACTTCCGCATCTCTTGTACCCTACGGCTTTGTGACCGTGACGACTGGTGACGGAGTAGCCTCGCTCTTTGAAAGCCTTGGAGTTCAGGAGGTTGTCCACGGCGGACAGTCAATGAATCCGAGTACCGAGGACCTTCTCGAGGCTATAAGCCGGGTGCAGGCGGAGCATGTGTTTATACTGCCGAATAACGGCAACATTGTAATGGCTGCGGAGCAGGCAGCAGACATTAGTGACAAGCAGGTAACGGTTATTCCGACGAAAACGGTTCCGCAGGGTCTCGCCGGCATGCTTGCGTTTGACGAAACAAAAGAGGCTGAGGAAAATGAAGAAGCAATGAAAGAAGCCACCCGGTACGTTAAATCCGGCCAGATCACCCATGCCGTAAGAGAAACCAGCATCGAAGGAAAAAAGATTCAGGAAGGCGATTTTATGGGCATTTGGGAAAAAGATATTGTTACCGTTCATGGGGAAATGAAACAGGCTTTTCAGGAACTGCTTGCACGGATGGTCGACAGCGAGAGCGAAATTATTACGCTGATCAGCGGTGAGGATGTGAGCGAAGAGCTGGCGGATGAACTTGCCGCAGAGCTTGAGCAGGCATACCCGGATGTGGAAATAGAAATGCACACGGGCGGACAGCCGCTGTATCAATATATCGTTTCTGTGGAATAAGCTGCCCCGGGCGGCTTATTTTTTTGTTTCACGCGCAGGAGTAACTCTTTCGCGCGAAAAAGGAAACGTATATAATGAAAGGTGAACAACCGTTCGTATAATACAGCAAAAGCAGGAAGGAAGGGACGGTTTATGAATTCGACGCTTCAATCACCGGTCTCTGACTTAAAAGGTGTAGGAGAAGAAAAACAGCGGGAGCTCGAGCAGCTTGGTATTACAACGATTGACGACCTGCTTCATCATTTCCCTTATCGATATGAAAACCACGAAGTGGTTCCTATAGAAGAATTGAAGCACCAGGAAAAAGTAACGATTACCGGCGAAGTGCAGTCGGAGCCGTCTGTGCGTTTTTTTGGCAAAAAAAAATCCCGGATGACCGTGCGGATATTAATTGATCATTTACTGGTAACGGCGGTGTTTTTTAACCGGGCGTTTTTAAAAAAGCAGATAGAAGTCGGCAGGCAGGTGACTATCACCGGAAAGTGGGACAAGCACCGACTTACCATCTCAGTGCAGGATTTTCGGGCCGGCGCCCCCGACCCGGCTAAGCAGCTTGAGCCAATCTACAGCGTGACCGGGAGTCTGACGGTCAAGCAGATGCAGCGTATTCAGGCAGAAGCCGTAAAACACGTCTCGCAGGTAGTCCCTGAAAACCTGCCGGAAGAAATCCGCGAACGGTACCGCCTGCCGGGAAAACCCGAAACATTTCAGGCGCTTCACCAGCCAGAGAGCCGGGAACAGCTGAAGCACGCAAGAAGGCGCTACGTCTATGAAGAACTGCTGTTTTTTCAGTTGAAGATGCAGATGTTTAAACGAATGGAGCGCCAGTCAGCCTCAGCGGTGCCATTTGTGTATGATGCAGAGGCGACGGCGGATTTTGAAAAGCAGCTGCCGTTTCCGCTCACGAATGCGCAGAAAAGAGTAGTGCAGGAAATCCTTGAGGATATTGAGGCTCCCATCCGGATGAACCGGCTTTTGCAGGGGGATGTGGGCTCCGGAAAAACAGTGGTGGCCTCGATTGCCATGCAGGCCGTATTTACCGGAAACGCCCAGTCGGCTCTGATGGTGCCGACAGAAATTCTTGCCGAGCAGCACTATGAGTCTCTTCAGGAGCTGTTTGCAGGAACAGAGGTGACTGTGGGTCTGCTGACCGGTTCGATGCGTCAGAAGGAAAAGCGGAACGTCTATGAACGCATTACTGACGACACCATCGATATTATCATCGGCACTCATGCCCTCATCCAGGAGCCGGTGCAGTTTAATAACCTGAAGCTTGTCATCACTGATGAGCAGCACCGGTTTGGGGTCGGCCAGCGCCGGATTCTTAAAGAAAAAGGGGAGGACCCGGACGTATTGTTTATGACTGCCACCCCGATCCCCCGTACGCTTGCTATCAGCGTCTACGGGGATATGGACGTGTCAGTGATTGACGAAATGCCGCCGGGCCGGAAACCGATTGAAACTTACTGGGCGAAGCCGCAGATGCTTGAGCGGGTGCTTCGTTTTGTGCAGAAAGAAATCGATCAGGGCCGGCAGGCCTATGTCATCTGTCCGCTCATTGAAGAGTCAGAAGCGCTCGATGTTCAAAACGCGATTGACGTGCATGCCCAGCTGATGCAGTTCTTCCCGGGATATCAGGTCGGCCTGATGCATGGACGTCTTCCGGCAGAGGAAAAGGAGGACGTCATGCAGCGGTTTGCCAGCCATGAGCTTGATATTCTCGTTTCGACGACGGTCGTAGAGGTCGGTGTGAACGTGCCAAACGCCACGATGATGGTGATTTATGACGCAGAACGCTTTGGCCTTTCCCAGCTGCATCAGCTGCGGGGCCGTGTTGGACGCGGAGAGCACCAGTCCTATTGTGTGCTTTTGGCCGACCCGAAATCCGAAACCGGCCAGGAGCGGATGAATATCATGCAGGAAACCGAAGATGGATTTGTCCTTTCGGAAAAAGACCTGGAGCTGCGCGGGCCGGGAGATTTTTTTGGGAAAAAGCAGAGCGGACTGCCTGATTTTAAAATTGCGGACGTGGTCCATGACTTCAAAGCGCTCGAGACCGCCCGGGACGATGCGGCGAAATTAATACGCAGCGAAGTGTTCTGGAAGGATGAGAAATACCGGCCCCTCCGGGAATATCTTGAAGAAGCCGGGGCCTTTCAAAAAGATAAACTGGATTAGTGGTTGAAATGAAAGAAATCGGTCTATATACTACTATTAGTACCTACTCATAGAAGTGGATGATTATTATGGCCCGAAAAAATAAAAAGGCAAGGCAGGAAGAACTTCAGACTGTTATTGCCTCTAATCCTTTTATTACCGACGAAGCACTGGCCCGGTCATTTCAGGTGAGCGTTCAGACTGTCCGTCTGGACCGCCTGGAGCTCTCGATCCCGGAGCACCGGGAGAGAATCAAGCACGTTGCTAAAGAAAGGCTTGACGAAGTCAAGGCGCTGCCGCTCGAAGAAGTGATCGGGGAGGTTATTGACCTCCATCTGGACCACGAGGCGATCAGCATACTTGAAATTACCGAGGATCACGTATTCTCAAGGAACGGCATTGCGCGCGGGCATTATCTGTTTGCGCAGGCCAACTCCCTTGCTGTAGCCGTGATCAACGATGAACTGGCGCTTACGATGCGCTCCTCGCTTGAATTTAACCGGCAGGTGCTTCTCGGAGAACGAATTATTGCCAAAGCGGTCGTTACAAAAAAGACCGAAAGAAAAACATATGTTACGGTAACAAGCCGCGTGCAGGGGGAAGAAGTGTTTCAGGGCGAATTCGTCATGTACCGTTCCCACGCTGCTTCGGTGAACGAATAAGGAGACTAAAAAAATGAGAATTGTAGTCGATGCGATGGGCGGCGATCATTCTCCTAAAGCCCAGGTGGCTGGAGCAATGGCTGCTGTTCAAGCTTTTAAAGATATCGAGATTACACTGGTGGGCTCTGAGCCTCAAATCAAAAAACATTTATCCAAAACAGAACGTATTGATATTTTGCATACCGATGAAGTGATTGACGGGGACGAGTCCCCGACCAAAGCCATCCGTCGCAAAAAGCAGTCCTCGATGGTCCTTTCTGTCCAGGAAGTGAAAGAGGGCCGGGCAGCAGCAGGTATTTCTTGCGGCAATACCGGGGCTTTTATGACGGCTGGGCTCCTGCATATTGGGAGAATACACGGCGTGGAGCGGCCGGCACTTGCTCCGACACTCCCGACGGTGGACGGCACAGGCTTTTTGCTGCTTGATGCCGGAGCGAATATGGATGCAAAGGCGAATCATCTGTACCAGCATGCGATTTTAGGCAGTACATATATGCAGCTGGTACGGGGCATTGAAAACCCTCGGGTCGGACTTGTTAATATTGGCACAGAAAAGGGCAAGGGCAATAATTTAATGAAAGAGACGTATGAATTGCTCGAGCATGCTCCGGTGAATTTCGTCGGAAACGTGGAATCAAGGGATCTGCTCGATGGTGTCTGTGACGTAGCGGTCTGCGACGGCTTCTCCGGAAACCTCGTGTTAAAATCCATCGAAGGCACTGCATCCACCCTGTTTTCTCTTCTGAAAAAAGAATTTATGGCAAGTCTGCGGACAAAGCTGGCTGCTGCCATGATGAAAACAGGCCTGACGCATCTGCGTGAGAAAATGAATTACTCCAATCACGGCGGCGCTACGCTTGTGGGCCTGCAGGCGCCGCTGATTAAATGTCACGGGTCATCCGACCATATTTCCGTCTATCATTCGATCCGCCAGGCCCGGCAGATGGCCCAGGAAAACGTGACACACCTTATGCAGAAGCACTTAGAAGAGTAGGAGGCATTACAATGGGAAAAACGGCTTTTATCTTTCCCGGTCAGGGATCCCAGTTTGTTGGAATGGGAAAAGAATTATATGACAACGCTCCGACGGCCCGTACCGTCTTTCAGGAAGCAGATGAAGCGCTTGGATACAGCCTGACCGATATTATGTTTAACGGCCCGGAAGAAACATTAACCCAGACAGAATACACGCAGCCGGCACTGCTTACGATGAGCTCCGCCCTTCATGCGCTTGTGGAGGAAAAGGGCGTGCAGGCCGATTACACCGCCGGCCACAGCCTCGGAGAGTATTCGGCGCTGGTGGCAAATGGCGCGCTCAAATTCGCAGACGCCGCTGCTGTTGTGGCCAAACGGGGAAAATGGATGGCTGAAGCGGACCCCGAGGGTAAAGGAACGATGGCCGCAGTTATGGGCATGGAGCGTGAAGATCTGCAGGAGCTTGTGGATGAAGCTACAGAAGCCGCTGATAAAGTACAGCTGGCCAACCTGAACGCCCCCGGACAGATTGTTATCTCCGGAAGCCGGGAAGGCGTGCGCTATGTGGAGGAGCACGCTCCGGACCGCGGGGCGAAGAAAGTGGTGCCGCTGCAGGTGAGCGGTCCTTTTCATTCCTCGTTTATGAAGCCGGCGGAGGAAAAGCTGGCGGATGCTCTGCAAAACGTTGAGATCCGCGGGCCGCGCCGCCCGCTCATAGCGAATGTGGATGCCAAGGAAACCTCGGACCCATCCGCCATCCGTCAGCAGCTGATTGCGCAGGTAACCTCCCCGGTTCACTGGGAAGATTCGGTGCGCCGCCTGATTGACCTTGGTGTAACGGAATTTGTAGAAATTGGTCCTGGCAGCGTCCTGAGTGGAATGATCCGGAGGATTCAGCGCCGCGGCCTGGATGTACATGCAGTACAGGACGAAGCATCGCTGGATAAATGGCTTGAAAAAAGGAGTGCATCGTCATGAATTTCGAAGGACAAAGCGTGCTTGTAACCGGGGCGTCAAGAGGTATCGGCAAAGCCATCGCCCTTGGCTTTGCCGCTCAGGGAGCGAACGTTGCGATCAACTACGCCGGCAGCAGGGAAAAAGCCGAGGAAACCGCTTCGGAGTGCAAAGAGCACGGCGTAAAGACGCTTGTGATCCAGGCGGATGTATCGAATGAATCGGATGTCAAAGAAATGCTCAAGCAGGTGACAGAGGAATTCGGCGGTATTGACGTGCTTGTAAATAACGCCGGTATCACGAAGGATAACCTGTTAATGCGCATGAAAGAAGACGAATGGGATGACGTCATTGATACAAATTTAAAAAGTGTGTTTTTAACATCCCGGGCAGCGGCCCGTCCGATGATGAAAAAACGGGGCGGAACGATCATCAATATGGCTTCTGTCGTAGGAACGACCGGCAACCCCGGACAGGCGAACTATACGGCATCAAAAGCAGGAGTAGTCGGGCTCACGAAAACGCTCGCCCGTGAGCTTGCTTCGAGAAATATCCGGGTGAACGCTGTCGCACCAGGGTTTATCTCCACGGAAATGACCGACGAGCTCGAAGAAGACACGAAGGAGCAGATGATGCAGCAGATTCCGCTTCAAAAGCTCGGGGAGACGGAAGACGTGGCCAATACGGTGTTGTTTCTCGCTTCAGACAGCGCCAAATATATGACCGGGCAGACGCTGCATGTTGACGGCGGCATGGTAATGCCATAAAATATCGGTGACACAGCGGTTTCATTCGCGCTCAGAAGTGGAAAGAATGGAATGAAGCCGAAACGATTCTTTAAAGGAGGTGAAAGGAATGGCAGAAACACTCGAACGTGTGAAAAAAATCGTTGCAGACCACCTCGGGGTGGATGAGGCGAACGTCAATAAAGACGCGACCTTTAAGGAAGATCTCGGCGCGGATTCTCTGGATGTAGTAGAATTAGTCATGGAACTGGAAGATGAATTTGATCTGGAAATTTCTGATGAAGAAGCAGAAAAAATTCAAACAGTCGGTGATGTAATCAATTACATAGAGAAGCAGTAGTAGAAAGCAAGCCCACGTCCTGTGTAAGCGGGCTGGGCTTTTCTATGTAATACCCGACATTATTTTAAGGGAGGTTCATTTTTGCCAAAACCTACATCGTCCAAAAGCCAGTCCAGGGAGAAAGCAGTATTTACAGCCAGACAGCATGAACTTATGCAGTCCATCCTCCAGGAGCTGCAGGTTTCATTTGCAGACGAGCAGCTGCTGCGACAGGCTTTCACGCACTCTTCCTATGTGAATGAACATCGTATGAAGCACGTAAGGGATAACGAACGTTTGGAATTTCTCGGCGATGCTGTATTGGAGCTGGCGGTTTCCAATCATTTGTTCCGCGAATTCCCTTCCATGACGGAAGGCGATATGACAAAACTCCGCGCCGCAATGGTATGTGAAGCATCGCTAGCTAGCTTGGCCGAGGAATTGCAATTTGGAAATGTGGTCCTGATGGGCAAGGGCGAAGAAATGACCGGCGGCCGCACCCGGCCCGCGCTGCTCGCAGACGTATTCGAATCGTTTGTCGGAGCAATGTATCTTGATCAGGGGCTTTCAAACGTGGAGCAGTTTTTGGAACGATTTGTCTTTCCTAAGCTCGATGAAGGGGCGTTTTCTGTGACAGCTGATTACAAAAGCCAGCTGCAGGAATTCGTCCAGAAGGAAAACCTGGGCGTGATTTCCTATGAAATCACCGATGAGCAGGGGCCGGCCCATAACAGGGAATTTCATTCGGCGGTGTCCTTAAACGACGCGCGTGCCGGTGCCGGCCGCGGACGGTCAAAAAAAGAAGCGGAGCAGCGGGCAGCCCAGGCTACCCTTGAACAGCTGCAGCGCCGTGAATAAACGAAATTAAAAAAACAACCGCCAAACGCTGGCGGTTGTTTAAATGTGCGGATCAGCCTTTGCGCAGATGGCCGAGCTCGGAAACGATGGCCTGCATCTCGCTGACGCTGATATTATTTTTGGAATCCACCATGTCGTAGATTTCTTTAATCTCATGGTATTGATCGACGTCATAATGCTCCGGCTGCATTACAGAAACATTGACGATCTGTAATTTTTTCTGCAGTTCGGTAATCATGTAATCCAGGTTATCACGGCTTGCTTGTTCTAAACTCATGCGAATTTCTTCTCCTCCACTCCGTCCAGTTTAAAAACCCGTGGTTCATCTCTTTAAAAAGCTTCCACGGTGTTTTAATGACAACGTTAATATTATTGTAGTGGTTTTTCCCGCGTTTGACAAAGGGGGATTTAGGTCGAGTTCTGCCGGCGTGCGTGTTGTGATAAAATATAAACAGCAGAAGACAGCGCTCGGCGCTGTCAGTACATACTATAAAATAAGAGGGGGCATACCTTTGTTCCTGAAACGAATAGAAATTAAAGGATTTAAATCGTTTGCCGACCGTTTACATATTGATTTTAACCCCGGCATTACGACCGTCGTCGGCCCGAACGGCAGCGGCAAAAGTAATATTTCCGACAGCATCCGGTGGGTGCTCGGGGAACAGTCGGCCCGGTCGCTGCGCGGCGCCCGTATGGAAGACGTGATATTTTCCGGAAGCGATACCCGGCGTGGGCTGAATATTGCGGAAGTTACGCTCGTGCTTGATAATGAAGACGGAAGCCTTCCATATGAATACAGTGAAATAAGCGTGACACGCCGTTTGTACCGCTCCGGAGAAAGCGAGTATCTGCTGAACCGGACAAAATGCCGCCGCAAAGATATTATTGATCTGTTTATGGATTCCGGCATGGGAAAAGAATCTTTTTCGATTATTGGCCAGGGCCGGGTCGAAGAGGTGTTAAACAGCCGGCCGGAAGAGCGGCGGGCGATGTTTGAAGAAGCTTCCGGGGTATTGAAATACAAGCAGCGCAAGCAGGAAGCTGAAAGAAAATTTGAATCAACAGAGGCGAACCTGCACCGGGTAAAAGACATTCTGCATGAATTGAATGAGCAGATGGAGCCGCTGCAGATACAGGCATCCGAAGCGAAGGACTACCTCGCCAAGCGTGAAGAGCTTGAAGCGCTGGAATCGGCTCTGCTCGTGCATGAAATTGAAGAACTGCATACCGACTGGAAAGCAGCCCAGGAGCAGGAGAAAAAAGAAGAGCGGCACAACAGACGCTGGAAGCAGAAAAAAGAACACACGGAAGCGGCCGCCCGCAAAGCTCGGGCTTTCGAAGCGCTGCTTGCCCGGTTCCACCAGCAGGTGCAGAACGGCTATGTGGAAGCGGCCAGAAATCTCGAAAAACGTGAAGGGGACCGTAACCTTTCAAATGAACAGGGAAAACATGCAGCCGAAAAGCTAGAAGCAGAAAAAAAAGCACTCGAGGAAGACGAGGCAAAGCTGAGCAGCGTAACAAACGCTTACCGGGAGCAAAAAGAACGGTATGAAAAAGAAAACGAAGCTCTCACGAGCGGGATGAATGAACTGCGTTCGGTTCAAAAGCAGCTGCGCTCCTACCAGGAAATGAACGGAAAAGACCTTGAAGAAGAAAAAAGCGAATACATTGAAAAACTCAATGAACAGGCGTCTGTAGGAAACGAAACCCGATACGTGACAGACCAGAAATCTTCTCTCGAGCGGCGTATGAAAGCATTGAAAGAGGATAATCAATCGTTTCTTGAAGAGCGCGGGAATTCCGCGCAGCTCGTTAAGGAGCAGAAAAAAGAAGAGGAAGCGCTCTCCCGCCAAACGGAAAACGCGCGCTCGGAAGCTGAAGCAGCCACCAGAGAAGAAGAGCGCCTGGAAGAAAAATTAAAAGAGCAGGAAGACAAACTGTATAAAGCGTACCGGTACGTTGACGAAAAAAAATCAAAAATCCGTATGCTTGAAGAAATGCAGGAGGAGTATGCCGGCTATTACCAGGGAGCCAAAGAAATTTTAAAGGCCCGGGAACAAAAGCTTTCAGGCATTATCGGCTCGGTGGCTGAGCTGATGGATGTACCGGGAGAATATGTGGAGGCGATGGAAACGGCGCTTGGCACTTCCCTCCAGCATATTGTGACGCAGACCGAAAAAGACGCACGCGAGGCAATTGCGTATTTGCGCAAGCATCAGAAGGGGCGGGCGACGCTGCTCCCCTCCGAAACGGTGCGTCCAAGACGGGCCGACCGGTCCAGCTATGAAAAAGCACAGACGTTTACCGGTTTTGTCGGCACGGCCGGAGAGCTTGTGCATGTCCGCCAGGGATATGAGCATGTCCGTGACCAGCTGCTTGGCCATATTTTTGTAGTGGACCAGCTGGAAACGGCTAACCGCCTGGCGGCAGCGTGCAGCTATAAAATCCGCATCGTCACTCTTGAAGGAGATGTCGTAAACCCCGGGGGCTCGATGAGCGGAGGAAAAACGCAGAACCAGAAGGGCACGCTTCTCGAAAAACAGCGTGAGCTTCGCGAGTTAAGAAATAATTTATCGGAAATAGAAGAAAAGACTGCAGCCTGGGAGAAAACAGTTGATCAGACGAAGCAGGCTGTAAAAAAGCAGAAAGCGGCTGCGAGCGATAAGCAGCAGAGAGCCCGGGAGTATACCGGGCAGCTTGAGGAGAAAAAGGAAGCACGCCGTAAAAGTGAGCAGGAGCACGACCGCCTTGATTCCCGTCTCGGCATGTTTGACCGGGAATATTCCTCGCTTGAGGAAGAGAAAGAACGTCTTGATGAGCGTCTGCAGGTGCTTGAAGAAAACCGGGCAAGAGTCGAAAAAGCCATTACAGAGCTGAAAGCATCGATCGACGCGCTCGAACAGGAATATTCCAGGCGGGATGAGGAAGAGGCGTTGCTCCGGGAGCAGGAGACAGAAAGAAAAGTGCAGACGGCAGCTCTCCGGGAAAATGTCTCTGCCCAGCATAAAGAAAAAGAACGGCTGCACAGGGAAAAAGAAGAACTTGAACAGGTCGTCTCCGCGCGTAAAGAGCGGGCAGCTGCCTGGGAAGAGCATTTAAATAACGACCATAGCAGCCAGGACTGGGATGAATTGGTCGAAGAAGCGAAAGCTGCTAAGGAAAAGATTGAGCGGCTGCAGGAGCAGCTGAATGAACAAAAGAATCGTGCAGCCCGTGCTGCAGAACAAATCGAAGCAACAGCCTCAGTTCAGAATGACCGCTTTCAGGAAAGCCGGGACCGTCTTCATGAAACAACGGTGCGCATGAACCGTCTCGATGTGACGCTCGAAAATAAAATCACCTACCTGCAGTCAGAATATGAATTATCGTTTGAACGGGCGAAACAGAAGCATACGCTGTCCGTAAGCCCGGAGCAGGCAAAAGACGAAGTGCACCTGCTTCAGCTTGGCATCGAAGAGCTCGGAACTGTGAATCTCGGGGCGATTGAAGAATGCGAACGGGTCACGGAGCGTCACCGGTTTTTAAGCAGCCAGCAGGAGGATCTGATGGAGGCAAGACAGTCGTTGCAGGATGTGATCGATGAAATGGACACAGAAGTGACGGAGCGTTTTGCCGCTACGTATCATGCGATCCGCGAAGAATTTCAGCACGTCTTTGCGAAGCTGTTTGGCGGCGGGGAAGCGGATCTGGTGCTTACAGATCCGGAGAATCTGCTTCATACGGGAGTGGATATTTCCGCCCGGCCGCCCGGTAAAAAAAGGCAGCACCTGTCTCTTTTATCCGGCGGGGAGAAGGCGCTGACAGCCATAGCGCTTCTGTTTGCCATTATCAAAGTAAAACCGGCTCCGTTCTGCGTACTGGACGAAGTGGAAGCCGCTCTTGATGAAGCGAACCTCGTACGCTTTGCGAAATACCTGCGCTCGTTCAGTGAAACGACTCAGTTTATTGTGATCAGCCACCGCAAGGCTACCATGGAGGAAGCCGACGTACTTTACGGAATTACAATGGAAGAATCAGGCGTATCAAAAATGGTATCTGTCCGCCTGGAAGAAGCGGATGAACTACTGGAAGTGTAAGGAGTGAAAAGCATGAGTCTTTTTCAACGATTAAAAAAACGAATGGCCGGCGAAGCGGCGGAAGAAGAAGCCAGGGAAGAAGCGAAGCAGGAAGCACAGGAATCAGGCAAAGAAGAGCCCGAAGAAGAACGGCGCGTCTCGCTTTCGAGCCGTTTCCGTGAAGGGCTGGCAAAAACAAGATCTTCTTTCTCCGAAGCGATGAATGAACTGTTTGCCCAGTACCGCGAAGTAAATGAAGATTTCTTTGAAGAACTCGAAGAAATTTTGATCAGCTCAGACGTCGGGGTGGAAACCGTGATGGAAATCATCGACGAGCTGCGAAACGAATCGCTCCTGAAAAATATCCGGACGACGGAAAAACTCACTCCGCTGATCACAGAGAAAATGGCGGAAAAGCTGGACCGCACCGGAGAAGATTCCAAGCTGAACATGAATCCGGACGGAATGACTGTCATGCTTTTTGTTGGCGTGAACGGCGTAGGTAAAACGACCACGATCGGGAAAATGGCCCATCAAATGAAAGCAGAAGGAAAAAAAGTTGTTCTCGCAGCCGGGGACACGTTTCGTGCCGGAGCAATTGAGCAGCTCGAGGGCTGGGGAGAGCGTGCCGGAGTGGACGTTATCAAGCAGCAGGCCGGAAGTGACCCGGCGGCGGTCATTTACGATGCGATCAAGTCAGCCAAATCGAGACAGGCAGATGTGCTTCTCTGCGATACGGCAGGCCGTCTGCAGAACAAGGTCAATCTAATGAATGAGCTTGCGAAAGTAAAGCGTGTAATTACGCGGGAAATTCCCGAGGCGCCTCACGAAGTGCTTCTCGTCCTGGACGCTACCACCGGCCAGAATGCCATGAGCCAGGC
This sequence comes from Marinococcus sp. LNSP9103-4, assembly GCF_056034345.1. Classification (NCBI taxonomy): domain Bacteria; kingdom Bacillati; phylum Bacillota; class Bacilli; order Caryophanales; family Bacillaceae; genus Marinococcus; species Marinococcus sp. LNSP9103-4. The sequence goes on from NZ_JBQLIA010000005.1 coordinate 107,832, forward strand.
AAAAACCTTCCGGGAGGCAACGGAGGTGTCCGGCATCATCTTGACGAAGCTCGATGGTACCGCGAAGGGCGGTATTGTAATGGCGATCCGCAACGAATTGAACATTCCGGTAAAAATGGTCGGGCTCGGGGAAAAGCTGGATGATCTGCAGCCATTCGAAGCGGAGGATTTCGTTTACGGGCTGTTTAAGGATATGATTGAACAGACGCCGGCCGATGCAGAGGAGCGGTAGCATCCGGTTACGCAATTTCTTGACAAGAACCGCTGTGGTTCGTAAGATGAACTGTAAAGTAATTGCACTTAACGCCAGAGGTGGTATGCATGCTCGAAAAAACAGTTCGGATGAATTCACTGTTTGATTTTTACCAGCCGCTGCTGACAAACAAGCAGCGGCTCTATTTGGAAAGGTATTATTTAGACGACTTTTCGCTGGGTGAAATTTCGGAGGAATTTAACGTCAGCCGTCAGGCGGTGTACGACAATATCCGGCGCACCGAGACGATGCTTGAGGAATATGAGGAAAAACTTGGATTATATAAAAAATACCAGAAGCGCCTGGCGCTGTACGAGCAGTTAAAGGCGCTGGCTCCGGACGATTTCCCGGAAAAAACGCAGCTGCTTGAAGCGGTAGAGACGCTGGAAAATTTAGAAGAGGAAGGGGTTTCGTAATGGCATTTGAAGGATTAGGCGAACGTCTGCAGTCCACGTTTGACCATATGAAGAGCCGTGGGAAAGTTACGGATGAAGACGTTAAAGCAATGATGCGCGAAGTACGGCTCGCGCTGCTTGAAGCAGACGTCAACTACAAAGTCGTAAAGCAGTTCGTCAACAGCGTAAAAGATCGTGCGACCGGCCAGGAAGTGATGAAGAGCTTAACGCCCGGCCAGCAGGTGGTCAAGGTGGTCAGCGAAGAGCTGACCCAGCTGATGGGCGGCGAACAGGCGGAAATTGCAAAAGCGGCTAAAGGGCCGACGGTAGTAATGATGGTCGGGCTGCAGGGCGCCGGGAAAACGACGACATCCGCAAAAATTGCGAATTATTTGCGGAAAAACAAAAACCGCCAGCCTCTGATGGCGGCAGCGGACGTCTACCGGCCGGCAGCGATTGATCAGCTCGAGACGCTGGGCCGGCAGCTGAACATGCCCGTCTTCTCTCTCGGAACCGAAGCAGACCCGGTTGATATTGCCAAACAGTCGCTCGTAAAAGCTAAAGAAGAGCATTACGATTATCTGTTTATTGATACAGCAGGCCGTCTGCACGTGGATGATTCTTTGATGGACGAGTTGCAGCGTATGAAAGAAGCAGTCAATCCGGATGAAATCATGCTCGTGGTGGACTCGATGACCGGGCAGGACGCTGTCAACGTGGCAGAAAGCTTTAATGAACAGCTCGGCATTACCGGCGTGACGCTGACGAAGCTTGACGGGGACACCCGCGGCGGGGCAGCGCTGTCGGTTAAATCGGTGACGGATAAACCGATCAAATTCGCCGGTACCGGAGAGAAAATTGACGCCATTGAACCGTTTCACCCGGAACGGATGGCTTCAAGAATTCTCGGCATGGGCGATATGCTCTCCCTGATTGAAAAAGCACAAACCAATGTGGATGAAGACAAAGCCAAAGAGCTTGAAAAGAAAATGCGGTCGCAGGATCTCACGTTCGACGACTTTCTCGAACAGCTCGGCCAGGTGCGTAACATGGGATCGATGGAAGATATTATGAGCATGATCCCTGGCGCCGGCAAAATGAAAGGCCTTAAAAATGTCCAGATGGATGACAATCAGATTACACGGGTGGAGGCAATCGTTCGTTCCATGACCAGAGAGGAACGCCAGCATCCATCTTTGATGAACGCAAGCCGTAAGCGCCGGATTGCCAAAGGAAGCGGCACGACGATCCAGGACGTAAACCGTCTGCTCAAGCAGTTTGAGGACATGAAAAAAATGATGAAGCAGATGACTTCGCAGCAGAAGGGCAAGAAAAAAGGCAATTTTTCGATGCCATTCATGTAAAATTTTTGTATGGCAAGGAAAAACACTTTACAGCACGTAAAGAAGCTATTATAATAAGCAAATGTGAGAAAAAAATGGAGGTGTTTGCATATGGCAACGCGCATCAGATTAAAGCGCATGGGCTCGAACAAGCGTCCTTTCTACCGTTTGGTAGTAGCGGATTCCCGGGCACCACGTGATGGACGTTTTATCGAAGAAATCGGTACGTACAACCCGCTGACTAACCCTGCCGAGTTCCACGTGAACGAAGAGAAGGCTCTTAAGTGGATGCTCGACGGTGCTAAACCATCGGATACTGTTCGTAACCTGTTTTCGCAGGAAGGTCTTATGACCCGTCTGCACAACGAAAAGCACGCAAAGTAATAAGCTAAAAAGATCGTCTGTGCCCGTCATTTCCTTAGGGAATGAAGAGGGCGAGGCGGTCTTTTTTTATGCAGCGGCATGCCTTTATACCCTCTGCCTGCGGAGAAAGACCCGGGGGCCGCTTGTTTGTGATAAAATAATACATATCAGGAAAGGATGAGTGGATGAAATCTTTTGCCTACATAATATTGGAGCGGATCGTGGATTATCCGGATGATATAAATATGACGGAATCGGAAGAGAACGGACGGGTGCTTATTGAAGTGAGGGTTCATCCGGAGGACGCGGGGAAAGTAATCGGCAGGCAGGGCAAAACGATTCAGGCGGTGAGAACGCTCCTGCAGGCGAAAGCCTCGGCTGAAGGAAAAAACGTCCGTCTTACCTTGTTGAACGATCAAAAATAGCTCCCTGTTTAGCTGCCGCTTCGGGGCTCTTGAAGAGGTGATAAAGTGCGTGTAATAAAAAAAATGAACGTTCACCATATTCTGACGGAAACATTGAAAGAGGAGCTGCAGGAAAAATACGAGCAGCAGAAATCCCGGCTGCTGGAGGAAACGGAGCAGCTTCGTTTTCAAAAGCAGAAGCAGAACAAGGAACGGGAGACCGAGAACGGCCGCTGGTCGGCCATGGATAAATTCAACAAGGAAATTGAAAAACGAAAGGAAGAGCTGCAGCAGCTTTATTTCTTGCAGAACCAGCTCGAGCATCTTCCGATCGGCTCGGAGCTTTCATTTGGCACGACGGAAGTGATGTTTGATATCGAGGTGGGGAGCGCGTGGCATGAAGGCGAGCACTGGGGGACCATTGTAGTGGAAGAGGGCATTGTAAAAGAAATCAGATCAAAACACAAAGCGAGTGACGAAGATGGAATGGTTTAATATAGGCACGATTGTAAATACGCACGGCGTACGGGGGGAAGTCAGGGTAAAATCCGTCAGCGACTTTGAGGAGGAGCGTTTTCAGCCCGGGCAGGAGGTATACGTGGAGAAGCCGGAGGCAGAAGCAGACCATGAACCGCTGGTCATTAAAAGCTCCCGTCCGCATAAGCAGTTTATTCTGCTCACATTCGAAGGGTTTCATTCGATTGATGATGTGGACTGGATGAAAAATGCGGCGCTTTTTGTACCGGAAACGGCGCTTGCCCCGCTTGAAGAAACGGAATATTATTTTCATGAAATCATCGATGCAGACGTCTATACGGAAGAAGGCACCCGCCTCGGTTATGTGAAAGAAATCCTGACCCCGGGAGCCAATGACGTGTGGGTGGTGGAGCCGGCAGAAGGGCGGCAGGACATTCTGCTTCCTTATATTGAAGAAGTCGTCCGGCATGTGGACGTTGCCGAAAAACGTATTACCGTAAGGGTAATGAAGGGAATGCTGCCGGAATGAGAATGGATTTTTTAACCTTGTTTCCGGGTATGTTTGAAAGTGTGTTCGGCCACTCCATTCTTGCCCGTGCTGCTGAGAGAGGGCACGTCTCCTTTCACACCCATGACATAAGGGACTATACAGACGACAAGCATAACAAGGTGGATGATTACCCGTACGGCGGGGGTGCCGGTCTCGTATTGAAGCCGCAGCCGGTATTTGACGCTGCTGCCCAGGTCAAAAGCGCAGGTGATGCTCCGCCGGACCGGGTTATTCTTCTCTGCCCACAGGGAAAGCCGTTTAAGCAGGAGGACGCCCGGGAGCTTGCCGGCGAAGACCGGCTGATGTTTATATGCGGTCATTATGAAGGCTATGACGAACGGATCCGCGAGCATTTAATTACGGATGAATACTCGATCGGCGATTTTGTGCTGACCGGCGGTGAACTAGGCGCGATGGTTATGGCAGACAGCATTACGCGCCTTTTACCCGGAGTGCTCGGCAATGAACAGTCCGCCCATACAGATTCGTTTGAGGACGGGCTGCTGGAGTATCCGCAGTATACCCGTCCGGCGGACTTCCGCGGCATGACGGTGCCGGACATTCTGCTGTCCGGCGACCACGGAAAAATCGCTGAATGGCGGCAAAGCCAGGCAATAAAGAGAACAAAAGAACGCCGGCCGGATCTTTGGGAAAAATATACCGATCAGACGTAAATCCGGCGGTTGATTCCACCCGTGGAATGTGCTATGATTCATTTTGTGACTGAATAGTCATCAATTACGGTGCTCCGCTGTTTTCATCGTGGACAAGAGCATGCGAGAGAAGGAGGCGAATACAAATGCAACAACTTATTCGCGACATAACGAAGGAACAGTTAAAATCGGATCTCCCGGACTTTCGCCCAGGTGACACTGTAGCAGTGCACTTGAAAGTTGTCGAGGGCTCCCGTGAACGTGTACAGGTGTTTCAGGGCGTCGTTATTAAACGTCGCGGCGGAGGCATCAGCGAGTCTTTCACCGTGCGTAAGGTTTCCTACGGAATTGGTGTGGAGAGAACTCTTCCGCTTCATTCCCCAAGAATCGATAAGATTGAAGTGAAACGCCGCGGTAAAGTACGTCAAGCTAGATTGTACTATCTCCGTAACCTGCGTGGAAAAGCTGCGCGTATCAAAGAACTTCGATAAGACACAGGAGAAAAAGCTGCAGCGGAGTATTCCGTCTGCAGCTTTTTTCATACGGATAAACTATATAAAGAAAGGAATCGACCGCATGAATGAACGCCGTTTTCCCATCAATTGGCTGCATCTTCTGACAGTGATTATGATTGCATTACTTATTGCATTGGCAGCACGCTGGCTGTTTGTAGCTCCAGTCGTTGTGAAAGGCGAATCAATGGAGCCGACCATTCATGACGAAGACCGGATGCTGTTGAATAAATCAAGCAAATGGCTGCACGAGTGGGACCGGTTTGATGTGGTCGTTTTCCACGCCAATAATAAAGATGATTACATTAAACGGATCATCGGACTGCCGGGCGATACGCTCGAATACAGGAACGATAAGCTTTTTATTAATGGGGAGCAGGTGGATGAGCCGTTTCTTGATAAAAAGACCCTGGCAGCAGGCCCTATCCCGGCGACAACCGATTTCACCCTGAAGGAGAAAACGGGCCGGAGCCGTATTCCTGAAGGGCAGGTGTTTGTGATGGGCGACAACCGTCCGAACAGCTATGACTCCCGGGCTATCGGACTCGTAGAAGAAGAGGAGATTGTCGGGGAAGCGGTAATAACATTCTGGCCGCTTACTCATATGTGGCCATCGCCATTTTAATTTGAAAGGAGGCAGAGATATGGACATTCAATGGTATCCCGGACATATGGACAAGGCGCAAAAGGAAGTGCAGAGCAAATTAAAGCAGGTGGATGTGGTTATCGAGCTCGCAGATGCAAGAATCCCCCGGTCCTCACGGAATCCGCTGCTTGAAACGATTATTCAGGATAAGCCATCGGTGATCGTATTAACCAAAGCCGATCTGGCTGATCCGAAAGTAACCGAGGAATGGAAGCAGTATTACCGCGACCAGGGAATTGAGGCGGTGGACGTGGATTCCAAGCACAAGAAGGGCCTGCATGTGATTAAAGAAGCGGCACTTCAGCAGACGGAACGGCTCCAGGCCAGGTGGAAAAGAAAAGGCATTAAGCCAAGGGCTATACGGGCAATGATTATCGGCATCCCGAACGTCGGCAAATCGACGCTCATCAATCAGTGGATCGGAAAAAAAACAGCTAAAATCGGTGACCGTCCGGGAATTACGAAAAACCAGCAGTGGCTGAAAATGGGCAAGGAAATGGATCTGCTCGACACCCCGGGCATTCTCTGGCCGAAGTTCGAAGACCCTTACGTCGGGGAACGTCTCGCAGCGACAGGTGCTATTAAAGACGAGCTGTTGGATCTGCAGGATATTGCTTATTTTATTATCGGGGTCTGCCAGGAGTATTACCCCGAAAAGCTGCTTCAGCGTTTTAGCCTTGAGGATAAGCCGAGGGAGACGTCGCTGGAGTGGTTTGAAGACATTGGACGTAAGCGGGGAGCGCTGCTTGCAGGAGCGGAAATCGATTACGAAAAAGCAGGTGAAATGGTCGTACGCGAGTTCCGCGGCGGGCTGCTCGGACGCATCAGTCTCGAACGCCCGGACGATGACGTGAGCGAATAATTGTGCAGCAGAGGTGAAAATATTGGAGAAATGGACGATAACAGCTGTAAAGGAATATTTGCAGACACATGAGGAGCCGGATGCAGAGCTTCTGGAGGCCTGGAAGGAAGACTCCCGGGCCGGCGTCCAGAAGGAGCTGCAGCGGTATGCTAAGCGACAGAAGCAGAAGCAGGAAAAGTACGAGGACTTCTGCCGCCGGCTTTCGTTTGAACAGGATTATTGGGACCGGGGTTTCGAGGCGGTGGCTGGAGTGGATGAAGTCGGGCGCGGGCCGCTGGCCGGGCCGGTGACTACGGCTGCTGTTGTGCTGCCAAAGGACGTCAGCCTGATAGAAGTAAATGACTCCAAAATGCTCTCCGCCAAAAAACGTGAAGAGCTTGAAATAAAAATTAAAGAGGTGGCGGTCGCCTGGAGCGTTGTTCATATCGAGGCGGACGAAATCGATCGTCTGAATATTTACCAGGCAACCAAAAAGGCTATGCGGACGGCTGTGGCGGATCTTAAACCTGCTCCGGATGCCCTGCTCGTAGATGCGATGACCCTTCCATTACATATTGAACAGCAGTCGCTCGTGCAGGGGGACAGCCGGAGTGTGTCGATTGCGGCTGCCTCTATTCTGGCGAAGGTGGAACGGGACCGTTATATGCAGTACTATCATACGCTTTATCCGGACTATGATTTTGCCAGCAACAAGGGCTACGGTACCCAGAATCACCTGGACGGCTTAAATCGTCTCGGCGGGTGTGCCATCCACCGGTATTCGTTTCAGCCGGTATCCGGGTACCGTCGTTCGTAAAAGGAGAGAAAATCGATGAAGCTGTCGCTGCCGTCCACGTTTGCCGGAAACCGTACAGGACAAGCCGGAAATGAAGAAATTAAAGCCGGGCAGATTATTAAAGGTACTGTCAAACAGCTTTATCCAGGCCAACGGGCGGCAGTTACTGTGCACGGGAGGGTGTATCACGCTTCCCTGGAGGCACCGGTTGAAGCCGGAAAGTCATATTATTTTCAGGTGAAAAATGAACACGGCCGGCAGGTGTGGCAGGTGGCAGCAAACGAGGCTGCCACTTCTTCCGGTGATAAAGGCCATGCGCTCCTGAAGCTGCTCGGCCTGCCTTCCGGAAAGCAGAAGCAGTACATATTCCGCATGTTTGAACAGATGCAGCTGCCTGTAACGAGGGAAACGCTCCAGAAAAGCGTGCAGCTGCTAAAAGGGGAAGGCGCCGTAAATAAGCAGGGGATGCAGACGATTCAATGGATGCTCGGCGCAGGTGCCCCTTTAAAAGCATCCATCTTTCAAAGTGCCCACCAGGTGCTGCACGGCCCCTCGCCGGCACAGGATTTAACTGTGCTGCTTGCGCAGCACAAAACGTCTGACGCTGTTCATCAATCCATCAGCAGCGCCGTGCTCACCCCGGGAAGCTTTAAAGGAGACATCGAAGCACCGACAAAGCCGATGCAGCTGTTCGCCGCAGCAGCCGCGGCGGCTGTCATTGATAAAAACGGTCAGGCTGCCCAGCTGATCCACCGGCTATTTGCGGGCCTTCAGCCTCCATTGAACGCTGAAGCCTTTCTGCAGCATGTCGGTCAGGGCGCCGTAAGCAGCGGGTCCGTGGAAAAATGGCTTCAGTCCCAGGTGGAAGACGCGGCAAAGCTGCATCAGACGATCCAGCAGCCGGGCAGTTCGCCGCAGCTGAGCGCAAAGGCTCTAATGAGAGCCTGGCACGCGCTGGTCCCGGAAGCAGTGACGGTGCTTGCCAATACGCCGCAGATGGTGGAATGGCTGAAAAGTTATACCGGCAACTCGAGCTGGTCTTCCTGGGCGGAAAGCGGGAGCAAAGAAGCGATGCAGACGTCTTACAGGCATTTAGAGCAGGCTCAGGTGCATATTATGTCGAGAGCTGAACTCTCACCCCAGCATGAACGGACCGTCGCCCATGTGGCCGGTCAGCAGCTCATGCAGCAGACCGATCAGGAGGCATGGCTGCAGCAGCTCTCCCATCTTCCGGCGAAGTGGGGGGAGATGCTTTCGGATGCTGTTGTTCACTGGGAGGGAAAACGTACTGAAGACGGAAAACTCGATCCGGATACGTGCCATATTTTATTTCAGCTCGAGATGGACCGGCTCGGCGTTTTAATCGCTGATGTGCAGATTTATAAACGAAACGTGACGGTAAATATCAGCAGTGAAAACCCGCGCCCGGAACAGCCGCTGCATCTTTTTCAGCCCATGCTGAAAACGGCAATGGCTTCGCTGAACTACCAGCTGGTGTCGCTTCAGTGGCACGAAGAAGAAGCCCTTCCGGCCGGGCCGCACGGCCGGGAGCCCGGACGGAAAGGAGCATTTGATATTCGGATATGACCTCCAACCAGAACTGGACCACGAAAAAAGCAGTGGCACTTAATTATAAGCAGGGCACTTCACAGGCGCCGGCAGTCAAAGCGAAGGGGCGGGGATGGACCGCGGAACGAATTATCGAAGCGGCCGCTGAACAGGACGTCCCGGTGCATAAAGATGCCGGGCTTGTACATATGCTTCATGAGCTTGAATGGAATGAAGAAATTCCGGAAGAGCTGTATGAAGTGGTGGCGGAAATCTTCGCCTTTATCTACCGGATGGATAAAAAAACGGCCGGTAAAAATGAAAACTAAACCGCGCAGCAGAAACTTTCACGGAAATGTTGAATTTTTTTCTAAATTTCTATACGATAAAGGATGTGTGGGAGAGAGCGAGGCTATTTAGAGGCTTTCGTTCTGCCCAGATTCGATTTTGTAATCACTTACACAGTCGATAGAAGGATTCGTATTGTAACGGTGAGGGGGAAAAAGCATGAATATTCATGAGTACCAGGGAAAAGAGCTCCTTCGTAAATACGGAGTGGCAGTCCCTAACGGAAAAGTTGCATTTACGGTAGATGAAGCAGAAGCAGCCGCAAAAGAACTGGGTTCTGACGTAACGGTGGTAAAAGCCCAGATCCACGCAGGTGGAAGAGGGAAAGCCGGCGGGGTCAAGCTCGCTAAAAACCTCGATGACGTCCGCAAATATGCTGACGAAATCCTCGGCAAAACACTGGTTACCCATCAGACCGGACCGGAAGGTAAAGAAGTGAAACGTCTTTACATCGAAGAGGGAAGCGACATCAAGAAGGAATACTACTTAGGTGTTGTGCTCGACCGTGTATCGTCCCGCATTGTGATGATGGGCTCTGAAGAAGGCGGAACAGAGATCGAAGAAGTAGCTGAAGAAAATCCGGAAAAAATATTCCGCGAATACATTGATCCAGCTATCGGTATGCAGCCTTATCAGGCCCGTCGTATGGCATTTAACATGAATATACCGACAGACCTTCTGAAAGAAGCAGTGAAGTTCATGCTTGGCCTGTCCAAAGTATTTATCGACAACGACTGCTCTATCGCAGAAATTAACCCGCTCGTAACGACCGGGGACGGGAAAGTAATGGCGCTTGATGCGAAATTCAATTTTGATTCAAACGCCCTTTATCGTCAAAAAGAAATACTTGATTACCGTGACCTCGATGAAGAGGATCCTAAGGAAATCGAAGCTTCCAAATACGACTTAAGCTACATTGCCCTCGACGGCAATATCGGCTGCATGGTCAATGGTGCCGGTCTTGCGATGGCTACAATGGATATCATTAAGCACTACAGCGGCGATCCGGCGAACTTCCTGGATGTTGGCGGCGGTGCGACGGCTGAAAAAGTAACGGAAGCATTTAAAATTATCCTTGAAGATGATGCTGTTAAAGGCATTTACGTTAACATCTTCGGTGGAATCATGAAGTGCGACGTCATCGCTGACGGGGTAGTGGAAGCTACGAAGCAGACTGGACTGGAGATTCCGCTTGTTGTACGTTTGGAAGGCACGAACGTAGAAAAAGGCAAAGAAATTCTGGAAAAATCCGGATTGAATATTACAGCAGCGGACTCTATGGCAGACGGTGCGCAAAAAATTGTTTCGTTAGTTCAATAGAAAGGCAGGGACCATCGACCTATGAGCATTTATATTAATAAGGATACAAAAGTAGTTGTTCAGGGAATTACAGGATCTACCGGCCTCTTTCACACTCAGCAGGCGTTAGAGTACGGTACGAAAATCGTCGGCGGCGTGACGCCGGGTAAAGGCGGCACGGAAGTTGAAGGCGTGCCGGTTTTCAACACGCTTGATGATGCAATAGAAGCAACCGGTGCTACCGTGTCGGTTATTTACGTTCCGCCTGCTTTCGCAGCGGACGCGATCATTGAAGCAGTGGACGCAGACCTTGATCTTGCCATCTGCATCACTGAAGGCATCCCGGTTCTTGATATGATTAAAGTGAAGCGTTTTATGGAAGGCAAGCGCACCCGCCTTGTCGGTCCAAACTGCCCGGGCGTTATTACACCGGACGAGTGCAAAATCGGCATTATGCCGGGCTACATTCATAAAAAAGGACACGTAGGTGTTGTTTCCCGTTCGGGTACACTGACGTATGAAGCCGTAGACCAGCTTACCAAAGCAGGCATCGGCCAGTCGACAGCTGTCGGTATCGGCGGCGACCCGGTAAACGGCACAAGCTTTACCGACGTGCTGCAGGCCTTTAATGACGATCCGGATACAGAAGCCGTGATCATGATCGGTGAAATCGGCGGCACAGCTGAGGAAGAAGCAGCTGAATGGGTCAAGCAGAATATGACCAAGCCAGTAGTCGGCTTCATCGGCGGTGCGACAGCCCCTCCAGGAAAACGGATGGGCCACGCCGGCGCGATTATTTCCGGCGGTAAAGGCACCGCAGAGGAAAAAATTAAAACGTTAAACGAAAGCGGCGTGCAGGTAGCAGCGACACCGGCAGAAATCGGTGATACGATGATCAACGTTCTGAAAGAACGCGGTCTGCACGAAAAATGCCTCACCCACGAACCGCAAGTATAAAATAACCGCCCTCCGCTGCCTCTTTCGGGCAGGCGGAGGTTTTCTTTTTCTTCCCCGTGTTCCCCCTAAAACCATTATTCCCCCATGAAAGGACTACTCCTCATGCAAAATCTCTCCTTTAATGAACGGCTTCTGGCTGTCCACGAATTTCCCTATTTTCAATGGAAGCACGTAGCAGAGCTGCTGCGCCGTGACCGTGAATTACTTTTACCTTTTACGCACCCTCATCTTCTGCCTGTAAACAGCGCCCATTTGACTGCCTGGCGGGAATATATGTCCCAGCTTGCCGTGCAGCGGAGGCTCGCTTGGTACCGGGAGCAGGGTATCGGGTGGATTACATATTTTGACGAACGCTATCCGTCGTCTTTAAAGTCAATATACGATGCGCCGTGGGTGCTTTACACGAAAGGGAACACAGAGCTGCTTCAAGACAGCCCCCGGCTGGCGGTAGTCGGCTCCCGGAGCATGACTTCCTACGGCAGAGCAGCTGTGGAAGCATTTCTTCCTCCTGGGCAGGTGCAGATTGTCAGCGGACTGGCAAGAGGGGTGGACGGGCACGCCCACCGGCAGGCATTAACAATGGGAGCGCCGGCTATTGCGGTGCTAGGCTCCGGATTTGGGCGTATTTATCCGAAGGAGCATCTCGCTCTGGCAAAAAATATTGCTGCCGCGGGGCTGCTTTTGAGCGAATATCCTCCGGACAGATCACCGAAAAAATGGCACTTTCCGGCCAGAAACCGCATTATCAGCGGTCTGTCTGATAAAATATTTGTGGTGGAAGCGGATGTAAACAGCGGTTCCCTCATTACGGCATCGCTTGCGCTTGAACAGGGCAGGGAGGTCTGCGCACTGCCGGGATCCGTGTTTTCCAAGCAGAGTGCGGGTACAAATCAGCTGATTTATGACGGTGCTCTCCCGGTTCTCCAGCCGGAGGATTTAAGCATATCCGGCAGGTGGACAGCGTCTCATAACAGCTGACGGAATTGAAACGGAATTTTAAATTTTCCGTATGTTATGCTAGACACGTTCGGTAAACTGTGAAAGAATAATTGTGATTTCAAGCACAAAACGCACTGAAACGATTAAGATCATAAAAGCATCACTATTTGACAGAGTAATTTATTCGAGTTAATAATGGTAATATTTCATTGAGACAAAGGGGAGAAGAGGAATGGCCGACTATTTAGTCATCGTGGAATCTCCCGCAAAAGCAAAAACAATCGAAAAGTATTTAGGGAAAAAATATGCGGTGAAAGCTTCAATGGGGCACGTAAGAGATCTGCCGAAAAGCCAAATGGGAGTCGACACTGAAAACAATTATGACCCGAAATATATAACGATACGCGGGAAAGGTCCAGTTTTAAAAGAATTAAAAACGGCTGCAAAAAAAGCGAAAAAAGTATATCTCGCAGCCGACCCTGACAGAGAGGGTGAAGCTATTGCCTGGCATCTGGCGCACAGCTTAAACATTGATGAGGATTCGGAATGCCGGGTTGTTTTTAACGAAATTACAAAAACGGCGGTGAAGGATGCATTTAAGCATCCCCGATCCATCAATATGGATCTTGTGGACGCCCAGCAGGCCCGCCGGATACTTGACCGCCTCGTCGGCTACAACATTAGTCCATTACTATGGAAGAAAGTGAAAAAAGGATTGAGTGCCGGACGGGTACAGTCGATTGCTGTAAAAATGATTATTGACCGGGAAAAAGAAATCAAGGCGTTTATTCCGGAAGAATACTGGAGTATTAATGGAACGTTCTCGGACGGGGACGCGGAATTTGAAGCGAAATTTCACGGCACAGCGAAAGAAAAGCAGGCGCTTGCCTCCCGGGAAGACGTTGACGGCGTGCTTCAAAAGATGAAAGGCGATCAGTTTGAAGTAACAAAGGTCACGAGAAAAGAACGTAAACGAAATCCGGTACAGCCGTTCACGACCTCGTCCCTGCAGCAGGAGGCAGCGCGAAAGCTGAATTTCCGTGCGAAAAAGACGATGATGGTGGCCCAGCAGCTGTATGAAGGTATTGATTTGGGTAAACCGGCTGGCACTGTCGGTTTAATCACCTATATGCGGACAGACTCCACCAGGGTCTCCCAAACCGCCAAGGAAGAAGCACGGACGTTTATTACGGAAAAGTACGGCGAAGAATACATCCGCCATGGCGAACGTAAGAATGCTAAAAGCAGCAACAGCCAGGATGCCCACGAGGCGATCCGGCCGACATCGATCATGTATGAACCAAAACAGGTGAAAAGCTCGCTCTCAAGAGACCAGTACCGGCTGTACAAGCTCATCTGGGAACGTCTGGTGGCGAGTGAAATGGCCCCGGCTGTTATGGACACTATGTCGGTGGACCTTGATAATGAAGGCGTGCTGTTCCGGGCGACCGGCTCTAAAGTGAAATTCCCCGGCTTTATGAAGGTGTACGTGGAAGGCCAGGATGACGGAAAAAAAGAAGAGGATAAAATGCTTCCGGATCTTCAGGAGGGCCAGATGGTCACCCGGACGGATATGGAAGAAAATCAGCATTTCACCCAGCCGCCGCCGCGTTACACAGAAGCCCGGCTCGTTCGGACGATGGAGGAAATGGGCATCGGCCGGCCATCCACATATGCGCCGACGCTCGATACAGTGCAGCGCCGGAACTACGTAGCACTTGAAGAAAAACGTTTCGTGCCAACGGAGCTCGGTGAAATCGTCATGGATCTGGTCGTGGAATTCTTCCCGGAAATTCTTGATGTGGAATTTACCGCAAAGATGGAGAACGATCTTGACTATATTGAAGAAGGAAAACAAAATTGGATCGAGATTATCGATGAATTTTACCAGGGATTTGAGCCAAGGCTGAAAAAAGCCGAGGAAGAAATGGAAGAAGTCGAAATCAAAGATGAGCCGGCAGGCGAAGACTGCGAGCAGTGCGGCCATCCGATGGTATATAAAATGGGCCGTTACGGAAAGTTTATGGCCTGCTCCAATTTTCCGGAATGCCGTAATACGAAAGCGATTGTCAAAGATATTGGCGTGAAATGCCCGAAATGTAAAGAGGGAAATGTCGTTGAACGCCGAAGTAAGAAAAAGCGGATCTTTTACGGCTGCGACCGGTACCCGGACTGCGAATTTGTTTCCTGGGATAAACCGATTGCCCGACCGTGTCCGAAATGTGAAAATATGCTTGTGGAGAAAAAGACGAAAAAAGGCGTACACGTCCAGTGCTCTGAATGTGATTATAAGGAAGAACCAAATTAAAAATGACTGGTTACAGCGCAGGTCTGACTGCTTCCGAAAGGAATAGTTGCCTGCGCTTTCAAAAGGGAAAGGAGTTTTTATCATGAAAAGTACACCTGTTCATATCGTCGGTGCAGGGCTAGCCGGAAGCGAAGCGGCATGGCAGCTTGCAAAACAGGGCGTGCCGGTCAAGCTTCACGAAATGCGTCCAAACAAACAGACGGCCGCCCACCATACCGATAAATTTGCGGAGCTGGTCTGCAGTAATTCCCTTCGGGCCAACAACCTTACAAATGCCGTCGGCGTATTAAAGGAAGAAATGAGACACCTCGACAGCGTGATTATCGAGGCAGCAGACGCAGCTTCGGTGCCGGCAGGCGGCGCCCTTGCCGTAGACCGGCATGAATTTGCCGCGAAGGTCACGGAAAAAGTAAAAAATCATCCGCTCGTGGAAGTGGTATCGGAGGAAGTGACCCATATACCGGATGAACCGGCAATTATTGCCACGGGTCCGCTGACCACTGAGTCGCTCTCTGAGGATATTTTTAACCTGACCGGCGAAGAGCATTTGTACTTTTACGATGCAGCGGCGCCGATTGTGGAAACAGACAGCATCGATATGGACAAAGCGTATGTAAAATCCAGGTACGATAAAGGAGAAGCTGCGTACATCAACTGTCCGATGACAGAAGAGGAATTTGACCGCTTCTACGATGCACTGGTGGAAGCAGAAGTTGTTCCGCTGCGCGAATTTGAAAAAAACATCTTTTTTGAAGGCTGTATGCCGGTCGAGGAAATTGCCCGCAGAGGCAAAAAGACCCTGCTGTTCGGCCCGATGAAGCCGGTCGGTCTGGAGCACCCGGAAACAGGGGAGCGCCCGCACGCCGTCGTGCAGCTGCGCCAGGACAACCAGGAAGGCACGCTCTTTAACATTGTCGGCTTCCAGACGCATCTCAAATGGGGACCTCAGAAGGAAGTAATCCGTTTAATCCCGGGGCTTGAAAATGCCGATATCGTCCGCTACGGCGTGATGCACCGCAATACATTTTTGAATTCCCCGAACTTCCTGAATCCGACCTATCAGACGAAGGCCCGCAGTGATTTGTTCTTCGCCGGACAGATTACCGGTGTGGAAGGCTACGTGGAATCAGCTGCTTCCGGGCTGGTCGCTGGATGGAATGCGGCAAAACAATATTTGCAGGAAGAAACGGACACCTTCCCGAAGGAAACGGTGATCGGTGCCATGAGTCACTATATTACGACGGCCGGCGCCAAAAACTTTCAGCCGATGAACGCCAACTTCGGCCTGCTGCCCGCCCCGGAGCAGAAAATCAAAAACAAGCGGGAACGCAATGAATACTACGCAGAACGGGCTCTGGATGCCATTCAGAATTTTAAGAAAAAAGTCCAAATATGATTGCTAGGCTGCAGGGTTTATGATACGATTTACTAGCTTTTGTCTTCATAAGGCGGCAACAGACCCGCAGAGGGAAGCCGAAAGTGCAAAGGAGCAAAAAGCTGATGAACCCGCTATTAACCTGGAGGGAAGAATTTTTCCGCTATCTGGAGCTTGAAAAAAACATTTCCTCCTATACAAAAACAGCTTACGAACAGGACTTGATTGAATTTGAAGCGTTTATGCAGCAGGAGGGCTGGAAGCACGTGGAGGATGTTGATCCAACGCTCGTCCGCCTCTACTACAGCAGCATGTACGACCGCTCGTATGCGAGGGCGACAGTAGCGCGGAAAATCTCCGCGCTGCGTGCGTATTTCCGCTATCTGCAGCGTGAAGAATATATTGAACAGAATCCGTTCATCGGAGCGAGCCATCCGAAAAAAGAGCGGCCGCTCCCCCACTTTTTATATGAAGAAGAGATCGAATCGCTGTTTGCTTCATTTGATATGAGCAAGCCGCTTGATATCAGGGATAAAGCCATTATGGAGCTGCTTTATGCGACAGGCATGCGCATCAGCGAATGCCAGCAGCTGCAGGCCGATGACCTCGATGACTATCTTGGCACCATTCTGGTGAAGGGAAAAGGCCGGAAGGAGAGGTACGTGCCGGTAGGAAGCTTTGCCCAGGAAGCCGTGGAGCTTTACAAAACGGAGGTGCGGCCGGAGCTGTCAGCCAAAAGCAGCGTGCCGACCGGCCAGCTGTTTTTAAACGCCCGGGGCGGTCCGCTGACCGACCGTGGATTCCGCCATGTCATCAACGAACGGGTGAAAAAGGTCTCAAGCACGCTTCGTATTTCTCCTCATGATCTGAGGCATACGTTTGCGACACATCTGCTCAATCACGGGGCGGACCTGCGGGTCGTGCAGGATCTTCTCGGCCATGCCAATTTATCAACAACCCAGATTTATACCCATGTCACGAAAGAACGGCTACAGGATGTGTATCGACATGCGCATCCAAGAGCAGAAAGGAAGCGTGAATAACTATGGAACCATCCTTTCACGCCACAACAATATACGCTGTCCATCACGACGGTGAAGGAGCGATGGCCGGCGACGGCCAGGTGACGCTCGGCCAGCAGGTGGTTATGAAGCATACGGCACGAAAGGTGAGACGGCTGTACAACGGGAAAGTTCTCGCCGGCTTTGCCGGATCGGTAGCTGACGCGTTTACACTGTTTGACTTGTTTGAAGAAAAACTCGAGCAGTGGAGCGGCAATCTGCAGCGTGCTGCCGTCGAGCTTGCCAAGGACTGGCGCAGCGATAAAACGCTGCGGCGTCTGGAAGCGATGCTCATTGTTATGGATAAATCCACCATGCTTTTGGTCGCGGGCACAGGAGAGGTAATCGAGCCTGATGATAATATGCTTGCGATCGGCTCCGGGGGCAATTTTGCGCTCAGCGCCGGACGGGCACTCAAAAAGCATGCCACGCACCTGACCGCCCGGGAAATGGCCGAGGCTTCGCTGCAGACAGCAGCAGATATATGTGTTTTCACCAACCATGAAATCATAATTGAAGATTTGGAATCTTAAAACATAGTCCGCTAAGGGGGCTTATTAATGGAAATTTCGATGACACCCAAACAGATTGTAGAACGGCTCGATCAATATATTATCGGCCAGAATGAAGCGAAACGGTCTGTTGCGGTAGCTCTTCGCAACCGGTACCGCAGAAGCAAACTGCCCGAACAGCTTCAGGAGGAAGTAACGCCGAAAAATATTTTGATGATCGGACCGACGGGCGTAGGTAAAACAGAAATTGCCCGCCGGATTGCGAAGCTTGTGGGTGCCCCGTTTTCGAAGGTGGAAGCCACGAAATTCACGGAAGTCGGCTATGTCGGCCGTGACGTGGAATCGATGATCCGGGATCTGGTGGAGGTCGCCGTACGTATTGTAAAGGAAGAAAAAACAGCCTCCGTACAGGAAAAAGCAGAAAAAGCTGCGAATAAAAAAATTGTCCGGCTGCTTGCTCCGAGAAAACGCAAAAATCGTCAGGCGGACAACAACTCCGGCAATCCGTTCGGGATGCTTTTTCAGCAGAATGAGGACAATGATGAAGAGGAAGAGACAGACACTTCGGACAACAGTGATCTGCGTGAACAGCGCCGTCAGCTGCAGAAGCAGCTGGAGATGGGCGAGCTTGAAGACCGCAAAGTGACCATAGAGGTCGAACAGCAGTCCGGCTCCATGGGTGACATGTTTCAGGGCGGCGGCATGGAGCAGATGGGCATGAACATGCAGGAGATGCTCGGGAACATGATGCCAAAGAAAACGAGCAGCCGCACCCTCCCTGTGAGCGAAGCACGCAAGGTGCTGACCGAGCAGGAAGCCCAGAAAATGATCGATATGGACGAAGTCAGTACAGAAGCTGTTTATCGCGCGGAGCAGCTGGGAATTGTGTTCCTGGATGAAATTGATAAAGTGACCGGTAAAAAGGAAAGCAGCAGTGCGGACGTTTCGCGTGAAGGCGTACAGCGGGACATTCTGCCGATTGTGGAAGGATCAACGGTTAATACGAAGTACGGGCCGGTGCGTACCGATCACATGCTGTTTATCGCCGCCGGTGCTTTTCATACGGCTAAGCCTTCCGATTTAATTCCTGAGCTGCAAGGAAGATTTCCGGTGCGTGTCGAACTAGATAACTTAGGGGCAGCAGATTTTGCCCGGATTCTGCGGGAGCCGGACCAGGCTCTTACGAAGCAGTATCAGGCTCTCATCCGTACCGAAGGCATTGAAGTAACGTTTACAGATGAAGCGGTCGACACTATTGCAGAATTAGCGGAAGCGGTCAATCAGCAGACAGAAAATATCGGTGCGAGACGGCTGCATACGCTGCTTGAAAGACTGCTCGAAGATCTGTCCTTCGAGGCGCCGGAAATTACTATGGACGCTATTACCATTACGCCGGAGTACGTCAATGATAAACTGGCCACGATCGCCAGGGACCGGGACGTCAGCCGGTACATTTTGTAGCATAAATCAGGAGGAGAATCAGCATGGATTTGTTAACAAGAAGCAGAAGAATTAATGAAATGTTACAGAAAACACAGGGGGACCACGTCAATTTTAAAGACATGGCCGAAACCCTTCAGGAAATTATCGGGGCTAATGTGTTTGTAGTCAGCCGCCGCGGGAAGCTGCTCGGCTACTCGATCGAGCAGGAAATCGAGCACGAAAAAATGCAGCGGATTTTAGAGGAGCGTCAGTTCCCGCAGGAGTATACCTCAGGGCTGTTCGGCATTAATGAAACCTCCCCGAATCTGGATGTGCAGAGTGAATACACGGCATTTCCGCAGGAAAGCGCTGAATTATTTGCGTCCGGCCTGACAACGATTGTACCGATTGTCGGCGGCGGCCAGCGTCTTGGCACGCTCGTTCTGGCCCGGTTAAGCGAAACGTTTGATGATGATGATCTGATCCTCGCCGAGTACGGGGCGACTGTTGTCGGCATGGAAATCCTCCATGAAAAAACGCAGGAAATTGAAGAGGAAGCGAGAAGTAAAGCCGTTGTTCAGATGGCTATCAGCTCCCTTTCCTACAGCGAACTCGAAGCGGTAGAGCATATTTTCGAGGAGCTCGACGGCAAGGAAGGGCTGCTTGTAGCGAGTAAAATTGCCGACCGTGTCGGTATCACCCGCTCCGTGATCGTCAACGCCCTGCGTAAGCTTGAAAGCGCCGGCGTGATCGAATCAAGATCCCTTGGCATGAAGGGAACCTATATTAAAGTGTTAAACAACAAGTTTCTGTATGAGCTGGAGAAAATTAAAAATAACGATTAACGGCTTTCAGGCGATCCCTTCACGGGGGTCGCTTTTTTTTGCTCTTAAACTAAAACATGAGGCGTGAAGGAAAGACAGCATTCCGGTGAAAATTGAATACTATCCAATAAATAAGCACATTAAGGATAAAAGAACTATTAAAAAGTAGTTTAACTTCTTAGACGGAAGTTACTGAAATGCAAAAACCGCGATATTGATTAGACAAATGTACATTTTTTCTATTCAATTTAGGAAGTAATGCTCATATAAAAGTAAATAACTAAACCTTTAGTATCAATTAAAAAGCCAGAGGTGAGAAAATGGAACTGTTCCAATCCGGGACGTGGCAGAAATTACAGGCGGGTGTCGAAGGGGCATCGCTTAGACAGAAGGCAATTACGGATAATATTGCCAATATTGACACCCCGAACTACAAAGCGAAGGAAGTTTCCTTTCAGGACATGCTGAAAGAAGAAAGCAGCAGTCAGATGGAAGCTGTACGGACAGACGCAAAACACTTTTCTTTTCAGAATAATCAAAATACTCCGAGCGTATACGAGCAGAAGGGCAATACATATAACAATAATGAAAACAACGTAGACATTGACAAAGAAATGACCGAGCTTTCGGAAAACCAGCTGCATTATAACGCCATTATCGATCGTATTAATGGAAAATTTGGCGGCATTAAATCAGCTATCCGGGGAGG
Source organism: Marinococcus sp. LNSP9103-4 (assembly GCF_056034345.1). Taxonomy (NCBI): domain Bacteria; kingdom Bacillati; phylum Bacillota; class Bacilli; order Caryophanales; family Bacillaceae; genus Marinococcus; species Marinococcus sp. LNSP9103-4. The sequence goes on from NZ_JBQLIA010000005.1 coordinate 128,367, forward strand.
GTCATAAGCATGTCTATTTTTAATGGAATTCAAGCCTCCGGCTCGGCCTTGACGGCACAGCGCCTAAGAATGGATGTCGTAAGCTCCAACCTTGCGAATGCGGATTCCACGAGAGGGCGGCTCGTTGACGGGGAATGGCAGCCGTACCAGCGCAAAACCGTTTCCATGAGTCCGAAGCAGGACAATTCCTTTCAGTCGAATTTAACGAAAGCATTAAATGACCAGGGCGGCGTGCGGGTGTCGGAAATCGGGGTGGATGATGCCCCTTTTGATGAGGTTTACCAGCCTGAGCATCCCGATGCCAATGAAGAAGGCTACGTACAGATGCCAAATGTGGATCCTTTAAAAGAAATGACGGATTTGACCTCGGCCTCACGCTCGTATGAGGCAAACGTCACGGCACTCAATGCCAATAAAAATATGATGATGAAAGCACTTGAAATCGGTAAAAACTAATAACGGAAGGAGGATGACAAATGGAAATTACGAATAGCCAGGCTCCGGTAATGAAAACAGCAAATGAGGCAGGCCAGGCGACAGTAAAGGAAACCGGCGATTCATTTCAAAAAGCGATGAGTGAGGCGATGAGTAAAGTCAATGAAGCCCAGCTTGAATCGGACCGGATGACGGAAAAGCTTGTGACCGGAGAAGCGGACAACCTGCATGATGTGATGATTGCCGCGGAAAAAGGAAGTGTCTACATGCAGACGGCCACCGAGGTGAGAAACAAGGCGGTGGAAGCCTACAAAGAAATGATGCGGATGCAGGTGTAATCGTAAAGAGGAAGGTATGAAGCGGAATTATGAAAGAAAAATGGAAAGAGTACAGCCAAAAGGCGAAAACGTATTGGAGCAGCCGCAGTAAAAAACAAAAAAGAATATATATTTTTGGCACGACGGCGATCTTTCTTTTTCTCCTCATCAGCATACTGCTGTTTTCGCGGACAAACTTTGAGCCTCTTTACACCGATCTGGAACCGGAAACAGCAGGCAGCATCAAAGAAACGCTGGACACCCGCGGAGTGAAATATGAAATATCGAATGAGGGAACTACCATCAGCGTACCGAAGGATCAGGTGGATGCGTTAAAGGTTGACCTGGCAGCCGAAGGGCTTCCACAGGACGGGGCGATTGACTACAGCTTTATTGAGGATCAGACCGGCTTCGGAATGACAGACAACGAATTTTCCGTCATGGAACGGGCAGCGCTGCAGACTGAACTTGAAGCGTTAATTTCCAATATGGATGCAGTGTCAAGTGCCGATGTAATGATCAATATGCCGGAGGAGTCTACGTGGGTGGCCGAAGAAGCTGAAGCAGCGACAGCATCGGTGAACGTTGATTTGGGCGGTACTGGAGAGCTCGATCAGGAGCAGGTGAAAACCCTGTACAACCTGGTGTCCAAAAGTGTGCCTGATCTGCCGGTGGAAAACATCGATATCAGTGATACAAGCATGAACTATTATACATATGAAGAAAATGGTGCGTCCGGCTCTGCCATGGATCAATACGAGGACCAGCGTGCGGTGCAGCAGGATATCGAAAAGGACATCCGCCGTGAAGTCCAGCAGATGCTCGGCACTGTGGCGGGGCAGAATAAAGTCATGGTATCGGTAACGACAGACATCGACTTTACGAAGGAAAACCGGGAGGAAGACCTGGTGGAGCCCGTGGATGAAGAAACAATGGAAGGCATCGCCGTCAGCGCGGAAGAAATTGCTGAAGCCTATGAAGGTGTTGATCCGCTCGAAGAAGGAGAAGTCGGTGCAGGGGAGGAAGACGTAGCCAATTATCCGGCCGGTACAGAAGCAGCAGGCGACTCAGAGCGGACCGAAGAACGGATTAATTATGAAGTGAACCGTATTCATAAAGAAATTCAGGAAAGCCCGTACAAGCTCCGGGACCTCGGTATTCAGGTGATGGTGGAGCCGCCGGATCCGGAAGATCCGAACTCTTTAGAGCCGGAGACGATGGATAATATGCAGGGTATGCTTGAAACAGTTATCAGTACGAGCATCGATAAAGAATACCTTGAAGTGGAAGGCGAGGAGATGGATGTAGAAGAAAAAGTCTCTATCTCCTCCCAGACCTTCCTCGGCGCAGAAGAAATCGATCAGGAAGCAGGCGGCCTGCCGTGGTGGGCATATGCATTAATGGCTGTCGGCGCTTTGGGCCTCATCTTTTTAGTGGTATGGCTCGTCCGTCGGAAAAAACCAGCCGAAGCCAAAGAAGAAACCTTCCAGGCTGCGAAATTTGAACAGCGCGAGGTACCTGATCTCGAGAGCAGCAGGGAAATGACCGAGGAAGAAACGAAACGAAACCAGCTCGAGAAGTTAGCAAAGGAAAAGCCGGAGGAATTTTCAAAGCTGCTTCGTTCCTGGCTGTCCGATGATTAAAAGGGGGAGCAGCAATTGCAGAAAAGAAAAGAAACGCTGACCGGGAAACAAAAGGCAGCTGTGCTGCTCATTTCACTGGGCCCGGACGTTTCAGCCGAAGTATATAAGCATTTACGGGAAGAAGAGATTGAAAAGCTGACGCTTGAAATTGCGAACGTCCGGAAGGTAGAAAGCTCAAAAAAAGAAGAAGTGATGAATGAATTTCATCAGATAGCGATTGCCCAGGATTACATTTCCCAGGGAGGCATCGGCTACGCCAAAAGCGTGCTTGAAAAAGCGCTTGGCGAAGAGGAAGCGATGCATATGATCAACCGCCTCACATCATCGCTGCAGGTAAAGCCGTTTGATTTTGCCCGCAAGGCTGAGCCCTCCCAGGTGCTGAACTTCATTCAAAATGAGCATCCGCAGACCATCGCCCTTGTGCTTTCCTACCTGGAACCGGGCCAGGCTGGACAGATATTGTCGGAGCTGCCCGAAACGCAGCAGACTGATGTAGCCCGGCGCATTGCAAAAATGGACCGGACTTCACCGGAGATCGTAAGCGAAGTGGAAGCAGTGCTTGAACAAAAGCTTTCCACATCCGTCACCCAGGATTTCACCGAAGCAGGAGGCATTGAATCTGTCGTGGAGGTGCTGAACGGGGTGGACCGCAGCACAGAAAAGATTATTCTTGAATCCCTGGAACAGGAGGATCCGGAGCTGGCTGAAGAAATCAAAAAGCGGATGTTTGTGTTTGAAGACGTGGTGGCGCTTGATAACCGCTCCATTCAGCGGGTTGTACGCGACGTCAATAATGATGATTTGCAGCTTGCCCTTAAGGTGGCAAGCGAGCAGGTGAAAGAAGTCGTTTTCCAGAACATGTCCCAGCGGATGGCCGAAACGTTCCAGGAGGAAATGGAATTTATGGGGCCGGTACGGCTGCGTGATGTAGAAGAAGCACAGTCGAGAATTGTCGGTATTATACGCAGACTCGAAGAAACGGGGGAAATCGTCATTGCCCGCGGCGGAGGAGATGATGTTATTGTCTAACGTATTTCGCACGCACGTCAGCGCAGAGCATCGAACCATTGCGCCCAGAAAAATCGTGTTTGAAGAAGCGTCTCCACAGGCAGACGAGCATTTTCTCCAGCAGCGTCAGGCCGAACAGTTAAAAGAAGAGGCGGGGCGGCTGCATGAGCGGGCCGAACAGGCCTGGAAGGAAACCCAGGAAAAAATCAGACAGGAAGAAAAAGACGCCGGGGAGCGTATTGCTGCATGGGCCGAAGAGGCCAAGCAGCAAGGATATGCCGAAGGTTTTAAGAGCGGGGAGGAGAAAGGCTTCGAAGCGTGGCAGGAACAGATCAGCCACGCCGGACGGATCATAGAATCTGCTGAACAGGCCTTTCATGAACGCCTGAATGAAGCCGAACCGACGGTGATCGATATTGCAGTGCAGGCGCTTGAAAAAATGCTCGGCCCGGAGTGGCTTCCGGATGAACACTGGCGGATGCAACTGTCGACTGCGATTGGGTCTCTGCGTGAGCAGGGAAACATCCGCGTGCTCGTCAGCGCGGAAGATTATGAAGATTTACGAATGTATAAAGAGGAGCTGCAGAGCGCGGCGGGGAGCGACCAGAAGGTGACCATTTATCCTGACGCGCAGATGAAAGAGCGGCAGTGCGTGCTCGAAACGGACTTCGGAAAGCTCGACGTCTCCCTTGACACTCAGCTCCAGGAATTAAAAAAACAGCTTCAGGCTGTTGTTAAAGAGGGCATGCCGGTATGAGAGCAGAGCATGCAGCGAAACAGGTGAAACAGATGTCTCTGTACCGTTCCTATGGAAGTGTGGAACGGGTGATTGGATTAATGGTGGAGTCGCGCGGGCCGAAAACAAACGTCGGTGACATCTGCTACATATATGGTGTCGGAAGCGACAGTTCCACGGCCGCTGAAGTAGTTGGGTTCCGGCAGGAATACGTGCTGCTGATGCCGCTGGAGTCGTTAAAAAATATCAGCCCGGGCTGTACGGTCGAAGCCACCGGCAAGCCACTGAAAATCAAGGCAGGAGCAGGGCTGGTCGGGCGCGTACTAAATGGCATGGGAGAGCCGATGGATCATCAGGAGCTTCCGGAAGGACTGGTCAGCGTTTCTTCGGAGGCAGCACCACCTGCTCCGCTTGACCGCCCGAGGATTAAAAACATCATGCCGACCGGTGTAAGAGTGATTGACAGCCTGCTCACGATGGGCGAAGGCCAGCGGATAGGCATATTTGCCGGAAGCGGTGTCGGGAAAAGCACCCTGCTTTCGATGATCACGCGCTACACGGAAGCCGACATTAACGTAATCGCACTTATCGGAGAGCGCGGACGCGAGGTCCGGGATTTTATCGAACGCGACCTCGGAGAAGAGGGGATGGCCAGATCAGTGCTGATTGTAGCGACCTCCGACCAGCCCGCTTCGATGCGGATCCAGGGAGCCTACACGGCCACAGCTATTGCTGAATATTTTCGTTCCAAAGGAAAAAAGGTCAATTTCATGATGGACTCCATCACCCGATTTGCAATGGCACGAAGAGAAATCGGCCTTGCGATTGGCGAGCCTCCTACGACAAAAGGATACCCGCCGTCAGTATTCGCCCTCCTGCCGGGACTGCTCGAGCGGACCGGCACAAGCAACGAAGGCTCGATTACCGCGTTTTATACGGTGCTTGTGGACGGGGACGACATGAACGAGCCGATTGCCGACGCTGTACGCGGGATTCTTGACGGTCACTTTGTGCTCGAACGGTCGCTTGCGAATAAAAATCATTTTCCGGCCATCGACGTGCTTCAAAGCGTCAGCCGGGTGATGTCAGAGGTTACGGATAAAGCTCATCAGGAGGCAGCCTCGAAAGTGAAAAGCTGGCTTGCGGCTTACCGGGAAGCAGAAGACCTTATACGAATTGGGGCCTACCGCAAAGGCAGCTCCCCCGAAACCGACGAGGCACTGGAAAAATTACCTGCCGTTGAAGCACTTATCCAGCAGCGGTCGATGGAAGCATCGACCATGAAACAGACGCTGCAAAAGCTGCAAAACGTTATGGAGAAAGGAGCATCCTAATGTCCTACCAATTTTCTTTAGAACAGCTGCTGCAGCTGAGAGATCGCGAAAAAGACCAGAAGGTGAAATCCTACAATGAGGCAGTGGACCAGTTTGAGCAGAAAGCAGGGACCCTCTATGAAATGCTCCGTTCCAAGGAGCACGCAGAAGAAATAAACCGGGAGAAAATGACCCATGGAGTGACGGTGCGGGAGCTTCGTCAGCAGGAAAAAATGCTGCATATGTATGAACGGGAAGCAGCCGTTCTTGAAGAAGCGGTAAGCAAGGCGCGCTGGATGATGCAGCGTGAAGAAAAAGCGATGCAGGAAGCATGGCGTGAAAACCGGAAGCTTGAGCTGATAAAAGAAAAAGAAGAAGCAAAACATATGGAAAAATTAAAGCGGCATGAGCGTATGGCCATGGATGACACAGCAGTACAAATGTATCTTCAGAAGCAGACGGTGCAGCATTATGGCTGAAAAAGAAAAGAAAAAAGGCAGTTTCTTTCAATGGTTTTTCATGCTGTTTCTTATCCCGCTTGTTTTCGCCATTGTTCTGTCGGTAGCTGTTATGTCCTTTATGGGGATAAATGTTACTCAGCTCGGCCAGGACGTAATGAAGTCGGTCACCGGCAGCGAAGAAAGTGTCGATGACGCCGGAGCTTCCGGTGAAGAGCTCGAAGCCAAGGAAGAGGAAATCGTCGAACTGCAGCAGCGGCTGGATGAACGGGAGCAGGAGCTTGAAAGCGTGGAAGAAGAGCTTGAGGAACTGACGCTCGAATCAGAAACAGAAAAGAATAATGAAGAGGAAGAAAGCGGCGGGAATACCGGTTCAGCCCAGAAAATTTATGAGGAAATGAAGCCGGCAACTGCGGCAGCGGTGCTCGGGCAGCAGGAAACAGAAGTTATTGTCCAGCATTTGTACACGCTGCAGCCGGAGGAGCAGGCTGCCATACTCGAAGAGATGGATGAAGAGCTTGCTGCTTCCGTTGTCTCGGGGATTGAAGGCCTCGACCTGGAACAGTAAAAGAAAGGAGGCCGCTATGGAGACAGCAATTACCGGTCGGCCGGCGTCACCGGGCCAGGGCGTTATGTCCGTATCCGCCCAGACAGGAGGTGGTCCGTCAGCATTTGCCACTCTGTTTGCCGGTGCCACCTCAATAACGGGGAAACAGCCGGTTATGGAAAATGGGACGGAACATGCCGGGCCTTCTGCTGAGCAGATAATGGAAGCCATCGAAGCAGATCGGGAAACAATCAATGCGCTGATGCAACAGCATCCCGAATTTGAGGATGCCGTGATGTTTATCGCTGAGATCGTACGTAACGAACAGGGCGGTGAAGGACCAGCGAAGGAAGAAATGCCCGGAGAAATGCCGGCAGGAGCAGAAAATATTTTCACAAAGCTTGCCGTTATTCTTCATTCTCCGGACGCAGAAACAGTTGCAGGAAAAGATGCTGCTCCAGGGGAGAAAAGGTGGGAGTCCCCAATCAGCGCCATTAAAGATATGTCTGGAAAAGCAGAATTGCCGGTACTTGAGCAGCTCGCAGCCCGGTTTAACGACCTTGCTCCCCGCGATCAGCAGGCGATACAGGTGGCAGCAGAAAAGCTAGAGGAGGCTGCCGGACCGCTGCTTTCCAAAGCCCAGGAGGGCGAGGAAAAAAAACAGGCAGAAGAAGTATTTACGAGCAGGCTGAATGAACTGGCTGCGCTTCTTTCAAAGGTTTTATCAGATAAAACAGAAAGTGTCCGTCCGGAAGCCGTTCTAGCAGCATCAGCAGTAGCCGCCGGAGCGCCGGTACAGGAAGACCGTCTCAAGGCAAACCAGGAGAATGGTCAGCTGACAGAGAAGGAAATGTCTCCGCTCGAAAAGGTCAACATTCTGTTTCCGGAAAAAACACCGGAGGTCCGGCAGCTGATTTCCTTTCTGGACCAGCAGGCAGACGCCAAAAGCATCGCCGCGCTGCGGCCACAGTTACTGCCGCATGTGCCAGCTGGATGGGCAAGCCCTGCCCCCGGTAAGGAAGCGGCGGCAGATACCGGCACCCAGATGGTAAAACGAGACCTTCAGCAGTGGCAGAAATACCTCAGTGGACGAGAGCAGCCAGGCACCTGGGTGCCGAAAGCCCTTCAACCGTCCGCTGGAGAAACGCCGGAAAAGCAGCTGACTGCGTTTATCCAAAGTCTTTCGGCTCTGGTGAAAAAGCAGCCGCTGGTGTCTTCAACAGCAGGGGCGGATAAGAACGAAGCGTTTACTAAGCAGCTTGAGCAGATTCTGCAGGCCATCCGCGGCGAAGCAGGAAATGCTTCACCCCCTCCAGCACCAACAGCCGGCGCGGGAGAGCCGAGAGCGCTTCAGCCTAATACGCCGCTCGTGATTCAGCTCCCGCCGGCGTCTGAAGGAAATCAGCGCCAGGCCGAATTTTTAAAGCAATTTCAGCAGACGCTCGGGACGATGAACACTGCCCAGCTGAAAAACGGGGCTTCCTATACGATTCGTCTCCACCCTGAGCACCTGGGCCGGCTCGATGTGAAGCTCACGAAAATCGAAGGACAATGGACCGCTCAGCTGATTACAACCTCCAAAGGGGCGCAGGAGCTCGTGGAAGGCAGCGTGCATCAGCTGAGATATTCCTTCCTGCAGCAGAATCTGCAGGTTGAACGCATCGAAGTAGCAGAGCACCCGGATTTCTATAAAGAAGAAGAGCAGAAAGAAGAACCTGAGGAACAGCGAGAAGCGGTAAATATGGAGGAAGAGTCTTCAGAAGAGGAAGAACGCTCGTTTGAAGATATTTTACAGCAGCTTTCGGTCAACGAACGAATTTAAAGGAGGTGAATAAACGGTGAGTACGATTACAGATAATATGCAGCTGAACAACGCTTCAAACAGCAAATCGCCCTTTGCCGCTGAAAACAGCAACGGCAACATGGATAAAGATGATTTTTTAAAACTGCTTATCACCCAGCTGCAAAACCAGAACCCGCTTGAGCCGATGAACGACACTGAATACGTGTCGCAGATTGCCAACTTCAGTACGCTCGAGCAGATGAATAACATGAATAAATCGATGGAGCAGTCGACGCAGTTTATGGCGCAGGATGCCCTAATGCAGCTGAGCGGGCTGATCGGTCAGGACGTAACTTGGCAGTCGCTCGTAAACGCCAATACACCTAATGAGGATGTGCAGACGGGCCGGAACGAAATAATGTCGGTGAAAAAAGATACGCAGGGAAACATTATGGTCGAGCTTGACTCCGGCCGCTGGATTGATGGCAGGCAGGTGGTGAACATCGGAGAGGATGAGACGGCTGCAAAGGAAAGCTGATACGAAGGAAGGAACAGCATGGATTATTCAAAGGTGCACAACTATCCCAGAATGCCGGTTCCGTCCAGTACAGCCAACACGCCACGACCGGAAAAGCAGCAGGCTGGTTCATTTGCCTCGCTGCTGCAAAACGAGCTCGCAGCTCCTGATGTCAAAATCAGCAAGCACGCTGCCAAACGAATGGAAGAAAGAAATGTCCATATCAAAAGCGCAGACTGGGAGCAGATGCAGGTGAAGCTAGATGAGGCGGCAGAAAAGGGTGTCAAGGAGTCTGTCGTGGTGTTCCCGGAAGCGGCACTGGTCGTGAACGCGGAGAGCCGGACCGTTATTACAGCAATGTCAAAGCAGGAAGCGGCAAATCACACGTTTACAAATATTGACGGCGTTATATTCATGTAAAAGGCTTGACCGCAAGGAGGCCTGGGCTCCCGACGGACAGACGGGGCCCGCTTAAACCAAAGGAGGAATACGATGCTACGCTCTATGTATTCAGGAATTGCAGGAATGAAGAACTTTCAGCAGAAATTGGACGTTATCAGCAACAACATCGCAAACGTTAATACCCAGGGATTCAAAAAAGGACGCCCGACATTTCAGGATATGATGAGCCAGCAGACCGGGGCAGCTGCGGGAGCTGAGGGCGGCCGGGGCGGCATCAACGCGAAACAAATCGGTCTGGGAAGTGAGCTCGGGAGCATTGATACGGTGGACACGCAGGGCAGCCTGCAAAATACCGGCCGTGAACTCGATCTGGCTATCTCGGGCTCGGGATATTTTAAATTGGAAAATCCGCAGGGCGGCGAGAATTTATACACAAGATCAGGGAACTTTTATTTGGATAACGGCGGAAACATCGTGAATGCAGACGGTCATTATTTATTGGACGCCGGAGATGGAAGAATTAATATTGATCCCGATGCGCAAAGCTTTAGCATCGATGCTGCAGGTAATGTCAACGTAGTAGGCGAAGACGGGGCAATTAACAACGAGGGTCAAATTGGCCTTGCAACGTTTAATAACCCTGGCGGTTTAGATAAAGAAGGAGGTAACGTTTACAGCGCATCCTTGAACTCCGGAGCCGCTGTTGATGCTATTCCGGGCGAAGGCGGAGCGGGAGAAATTGTTTCGGGAGCGCTTGAAATGTCCAACGTTGACCTGTCCGAAGAGTTTACGGAAATGATCACTGCCCAGCGCGGGTTCCAGGCGAACACGCGGGGTATTACGACAGCAGATGAAGTGCTGCAGGAACTGTTGAACATCAAGCGGTAACTAATGAATGAAATTGGGGGAGACAGGGGCAGTATGCTGCCCCTCAACTAATAATGATGGAATTGACAAAATTAAATGGACGCCCGTTCGTGCTGAACACTACATTGATTGAGCAGGTCGAAGCAGCGCCGGACACGACGATTACGCTGTTGAACGGTAACAAAATTGTTGTTCGGGAAAGCCTCAGTGAAGTGATGGATCTTGCCGAACGGTTTTACCGGCGGACCTGGATGCCGGCCGGCCGCAAAGGGGAGAACGTCTGAGCTATGTTAAAAAGCAAAGCAGGAAAAATAATGATGATTATGCTTTTGACCCTTGTACTTATTGCCGGTGCGGCTGCTGCTGTGTATCAGTTTCTGGGGTCCTCTGAACAGGCAGAGGGCAGTGAAGAAGAAAAGGCAGAGGAATTAAGCGCTGAAGAGCTGAGGGAGCTCACCTGGGACATGGACGAAATGACCACCAACCTTAAAGGCAACGACCGCTATATTAAAACGATGTTCAGCCTGCAGGCCGATAACGAAAAAGCCCGGGAAGAACTGGAGCAGCGCGACTATCAGATTAACAACATCATTATCCATGAACTGGCCCAGCTCGAACCCGGAGACATCGAAGGCTCGGAAGGGACCACCGAAATGGAAGGACGAATCAGGGAAAAAGTGAATGAGGTTATGACTGAAGGGGAAGTGCAGCGGGTCTATACGACCGAACGCGTCATTCAGTAACCCAGAATCCGCCCGAGAGAAGAGAAAGGGAGGTGAAAACCTCTTGTCAGATGTACTATCCCAGCATGAAATAGATGCCCTTTTGTCCGGATTGTCCACCGGAGAAATGGACGGCGAGCAGTTAAAAAAAGAAGAAAATGAACGCAAGGTCCGTTCCTACGATTTTAAACGCGCCCTGCGCTTTTCCAAAGAACAGATCCGGGGCCTGTCAAGAATTCATGAAAATTTTGCCAGAATTCTTACCACGGCGCTTTCAGGACAGCTGCGATCCTTTGTGGATATCAGCGTAGCCTCTGTGGATCAGGTGCCCTACGACGAATTCATCCGCTCAATTCCTAAAATGACGCTGCTGAATGTGTTTGAAGCGCCGCCGCTTGAAGGACGTATGCTCATGGAGGTCAACCCGCACGTCGGATACGCCATGCTCGACCGGCTGCTCGGTGGCCAGGGCCAGAGCATGAACAAGGTGGAAAAGCTGACGGAAATAGAAACAAAGCTTTTAAGCTCCTTTATGCAGATGATTCTCGAATCCTTCCAGAGTGCCTGGGAATCAGTGCTGAGTATTGAAACCATCGGATCCGAAATTGAAGTGAATCCGCAGTTTCTTCAGATGGTCTCTCCAAACGAAACCGTGGTGGTTATTTCTTTAACCACAACGATTGGAGAAACGTCGGGAATGATTAATCTGTGCCTTCCGCATATGGTGCTTGAAGAGATACTGCCCAAGCTTACTACCCACTACTGGATGCAGACGAAAGTAAAAGAGCGGGACCAGCAGGAAGTGGAGCATCTGAACGAGTGGCTGCTGCAGGGAAATGTTTCCCTGCAGGCAATCCTTGGCACTTCCTCTATCACCATCGAAGAGCTTTTACATATGGAGCGTGGAGACGTTTTAACGCTCAAACAGCACATCCATGACCCGCTCGAGGTGCACGTAGGCAGCAGAAAGAAATTTACGGCTCAGCCGGGGAAAAAGCGCAGCCATATGGCTGTACAGATTCTAGAAAAGATAGAGGAGGGAGAAGAACAGCATGAGTAATGACGATATGCTTTCGCAGGACGAAATTAACGAGCTGCTAAAAAACGTCGGAGCAGACGATGATGACGACAGCGGCGCTTCCTCCGGGGAGACGCCTGCTGAAGAAATTGCTTCTTCCACGGAAGATGAGGAACTCGATCATCTGCTTTCCACCGAAGAAAAGGATACGCTCGGCGAAATTGGCAATATCAGCTTCAGCAGCGCAGCCACCGCCCTGTCGAGCCTGCTGAATCAAAAAGTGAGCATTACTATACCAGGCGTAAAAGCGGTGTCGACCGAAATGGTGGAAAAGTCCTTTCCACGTCCTCACGTAGCGGTAAATGTGGAATACACCGAAGGGTTTGAAGGCACGAACCTGTTTGTGATCAGCATGACGGACGCAAGCATTATCGCCAACCTGATGATGGGTGGCGACGGGCAGGTTGATGAGGCAGCTGATATTGATGAAATGCAGCAAAGCGCGGTCCAGGAAGCGATGAATCAAATGATGGGATCGGCATCCACTTCGATGAGCACCATTTTTAACAAACGGGTGGATATTTCTCCACCGGGCGTCAATATTATGAACCTCGAGGAAGAAGAGTCGGCCCGCTACATTCCCGATGAGGATACGGTCGTACAGATCGCCTTCCGTATCCAGATAGGGGAGCTGATGGACTCCTATATTATGCAGCTCATCCCGCTTGGCTTCGCGAAGAAAATGGTGGAAGAGCTGCTCGGGGCAAGCACCGGAGCTCCGCAGCCCGAACCGAAGCACCAGCCTGCCCCGGAGCCTTCCGGACGGCAGGAAGCCGAGCCGCAGAGAGCCCGAGCACAGGAGCCAAAAGCAGCTCCGACAGTAAGCGGAGCCGCCTTTTCCGAGCTTGAGGAGCCTGCGCACAGATATAATGACGGCGGCGGGAATCTCGATATGCTGATGGATATATCGCTTGATGTAACGGTGGAGCTTGGCAGATCGCGGCAGCCGATCAAAGATATTTTGTCACTGTCCCAGGGCTCAGTGGTCGAGCTTGATAAGCTTGCCGGCGAACCTGTCGATGTACTGGTGAACCAAAAGCCGGTAGCTAAAGGGGAAGTCGTTGTCATCGATGAAAATTTCGGCGTACGCATTACGGAAATTCTCAGTCCGAGAGAACGGGTTGCGCAATTAAAATAACGACAAAACAGGGAGTGGAAAACATGGGATATTCAGTTTTAGTAGTAGACGACGCCGCGTTCATGCGGATGATGATTAAAGATATTCTGGAAAAAAACGGGTTTAACGTAGTAGGGGAAGCAAAGGATGGAAACGAAGCAGTGGAAAAGTTCCAGGAAACGTCGCCGGACCTGGTGACGCTTGATATTACGATGCCTGATAAAGACGGGATTGAAGCACTGAAGGAAATCAAGGCGGCGGATCCGAACGCCAAGGTGATCATGTGTTCAGCCATGGGTCAGCAGTCGATGGTCATCGATGCGATTCAGGCGGGGGCTAAAGATTTCATCGTAAAGCCGTTTCAGGCAGACCGTGTACTTGAAGCAATTAATAAAACGTTAGGCTGATGGCCTGCCGCGGGGGAAGAAAATGAACTGGAAATACGCAGTAATCATAGTTGTAATGATGACAGTGATTATTCTGGCGGGCGCTGATACAGCGCTTGCCAGCACTACTGTCAATGAGTCCCTGAATCCGCAGGAAAACCAGGAGGACCCGGCAGCTGGAAGTGAAGAGGCTCCGGCAGACGATGAGACGGCGCCGGCAGCAATGGATAACGGCAACCTGTGGCTGAACTTTGTAAAGATGATTGGAGCGCTTGCGGTTGTTCTCGGGCTGCTGTTCTGGCTGCTGAAATTTATCAACAAAAAAACAAGCAAATACCAATCCACCCGCTCGCTTCAAAGCATTGGCGGTATTGGGCTTGGGCAGAATAAATCGATTCAGGTCGTTAAAATTGGGGATAAAATGCTTGTGGTCGGAGTGGGGGATACGATTTCGCTGCTACAGGAAATTGAGGATAAAGAAGAACAGGAGCGGATTACCGCCCAGGAACAGAATACATATACAGGTGTCCCGTCCTTGCTGGATAAATGGAAAACACGCGGGAAAACAGAGGAAAAAAGCAGCCAGTCCTTTCAGTCGGTGCTCGAAGAACGGCTGAAAGCAGCACGTGGGGCAAAGCATCCGGAGGCGCCGGATAACCGGACGGAAGTGAAGGAGGAACGGTGATGATTATTAGTGCTCTTCCTGCGCTTGATTTCAGCGGACTGCTCGAGGGCGGCGGAGAAGGAGCGGCGACATCGGTACAGCTTGTGCTGCTGCTCACTGTTTTGTCTCTTGCTCCCGGTATTTTAGTGCTGATGACCTGCTTTACCAGAATCTTGGTCGTGCTGAGCTTTGTGCGGATGGGTCTTGCCACGCAGCAGACACCGCCAAATCAGGTGCTTATCGGCCTTGCCTTATTTTTAACCTTCTTCATCATGGCGCCGACGCTTTCGGAAGTAAACGAGCAGGCGTTCAGCCCTCTGATGGCAGGAGAAATCGACCAAAATGAAGCGCTGACCGAAGCGGTCGGTCCGATGAAGGAATTTATGTCCCGGTACACACGGGAAAAAGATCTGGCGCTGTTTATGGATTATGCGGGCGAAGAGCGCCCGGAATCGGTCGAAGACATTCCGCTCACATCGCTCGTTCCGGCGTTTGCCATCAGCGAGCTGAAAACAGCTTTCCAGATGGGGTTTCTCATTTTTGTGCCTTTTCTTGTTATTGACATGATTGTGGCAAGCGTACTGATGAGCATGGGGATGATGATGCTTCCGCCTGTCATGATCAGTCTGCCGTTTAAAATTTTACTGTTTGTGCTCGTGGACGGTTGGTATCTGATTGTAGAGTCGCTGCTCCTCAGCTACACCTAGCCGGGATGAAGAAAGGAAGAAATGTATGTCAGCAGAACAGGTAATGCAGATCGCACAACAGGGAATATGGATGGTTTTTTTAATCGCGGGGCCGCTGCTTGTTATTGCGCTCGTACTCGGCTTTGGTGTCGCCATATTTCAGGCGACCACCCAGATCCAGGAGCAGACGCTCGCGTTTATACCAAAGATTCTTGGCGTTTTGGCCGCCATGCTCGTGCTCGGCCCGTGGATGCTGACGCAGCTGGTGGAGTACACGAGAAACCTGTGGTATCACGCGCAGCAGTTCATCGGATGAACAGACGATGGAAGCAATAATAGAGCAGCTCCCGGCTTTTTCCCTGGTGCTTGTGCGAGTGCTCGCTTTCTTTACGACGATGCCTCTTTTCTCTTATCGGACTATTCCGAATCAATTTAAAGTAGGTTTGGCATTTTTTCTTGCCCTGGCTATTTTCCCGGCACTGGATGCCCCGCTGATGACGGTGGACGGCGAGTACATCCTTCTTCTGCTAAAGGAGGTTATGCTCGGGCTTGCTATTGGGCTTATCGCAACGATTATGCTGTATGCGGTGCAGACAGCCGGGATGTTTCTCGATATTTCCCTCGGCTTTTTGATGGCGAACGTGGTAGATCCGCAGACGGGCGCGCAGAGCCCGCTGTTTGGCGGTTACTTTTACGCTTTTGCGCTGTTAATGCTTCTGGCGGTGAACGGCCATCATCTGCTGCTTGACGGCATTTACTACAGCTACAGCTTTGTGCCCATCGACCAGACGGGACTTGCGTTCGGTGATGAAGCGGTCGTCACGCACGTGGCGGAAGCGTTTAACCAGATGTTTATTCTTGCTTTTCAGCTGGCATTTCCGATCGTCGGTTCGCTCTTTCTCGTTGATCTTGCTTTAGGAATTATGGCCCGGGCGGTTCCCCAGATGAACGTGTTCGTCGTCGGGCTGCCGCTGAAAATTGTGGCAGGACTGCCGCTGCTTGTGGTGGCAATCCCTGGGATGTTTCTGGCGATCCAGTACTTGTATGAAGATATGTTTCACGTCTCGCGCGGACTGCTTGAGCTTTTAGGGGAGGGACAGGAATGAAGTGGACACTTGATCTGCAGTTTTTTTCACAGGAAAAAACGGAGGAGGCCACTCCTAAAAAGCGCAGGGACACGAGGCAGAAGGGCCAGGTTCCGAAAAGCAATGATGTGAATACGGCGGTCATCCTGTTTTTAGTATTTGCGCTCTTCTACATGTACGGAGGCACCATTTTCAATCACTTACAAGCGTTAATGACACATACATACATAGAATACATGCAGTGGGAAATTACAAAAGCCAGCGTGCCGGCGATGCTTCAGGAAATTACGATCCAGTCCGTAATCATTATTCTGCCGGTGATGCTCGTGGCCATGGTGGCGGGTGTTGCCGCATCGCTCACGCAGGTAGGATTTTTGTTTACAGGCGAGCCGATCAAAATGAAGCTGGAAAAGATTAACCCGCTCAGCGGCATCAAGCGGATCTTTTCGGCCCGGGCGCTCGTGGAGCTCGCCAAGGCACTTTTGAAAATTACGCTCGTCGGCGGTGTCGTTTTTGCGATTCTCTGGCTGGCGCTCGACCGGCTGTTGTTTTTATCGCAAAAGGACGTTGGGGATGGCTTTATGGAAATTGCCCGTCTGACCGGGCTCATGGGACTGATTGGGAGCCTGCTGCTGCTCGTGCTTTCACTGCCGGACTATATTTATCAAAAGCATGACCACGAAAAGCAGATCCGCATGTCCAAGCACGACGTAAAGCAGGAAATGAAAAACATGGAGGGCGATCCGCTCATCCGCGGTAAACGAAAGCAGAAGCAGCAGGAAATGGCGATGGGGCGGATGATGGAGGAAGTGCCCAAAGCAGACGTTGTTATTACGAACCCGACGCACTTTGCAGTGGCACTCCGCTATCAAGAAGGCGCGATGGGTGCGCCGAAGGTAATTGCCAAAGGGGCCGACCATCTGGCCCGGAAAATCAAAGAAAAAGCAGGCGAACATTCGATCCCGATGGTGGAAAACAAGCCGCTCGCCCGTGCGCTGTACGCCCAGTCCGAAATTGATGATGAAATACCTGAAGATTTATTCAAAGCCGTGGCCGAGGTGCTTGCCTACGTGTACCGCATCAAAAGGAAAAACGGCTAGAAAAGGAGCAACGTTATGGGATTTAGAGAACTATCAGTGCTGCTCGGCGTTATATTGATTGTTATTATGCTGATCATCCCGCTGCCGACATTTATTTTAGACATCTTAATCATGGCCAATATTTCCCTGGCGCTTCTGGTTATTCTCGTGGCGATGAATACGAAGGAGCCGCTCGAATTCAGCATCTTTCCTACACTGCTTCTGCTTGTGACGCTGTTCCGGCTCGGGCTGAACGTTTCAACAACCCGTTCCATTTTAAGCAATGCCGAAGCAGGCAACGTCATCGAAACGTTCGGAAGCTTTGTGGTGCAGGGGAGCGCCTTTGTCGGCCTGGTGGTTTTCGTGATTCTTGTTGTCATTCAATTTGTCGTTATCGTTAAAGGGGCAGAACGGGTGTCGGAGGTTGGAGCCCGCTTTACCCTCGACGCGATGCCAGGGAAGCAGATGAGCATCGATGCCGATCTGAATGCGGGAGTTATTTCCGAACAGCAGGCCAAAGCCCGCCGGGAGAAAATCGAACAGGAAGCGGACTTTTACGGTTCGATGGACGGGGCGAGCAAGTTTGTAAAAGGGGATGCCATCGCAGGGATTGTTATTGTCATTATTAACGTTATTTTTGGCCTTGTGATCGGCATGACCGAGCACGGCATGGACATCGGCACCGCTGCGAACACCTTTACGCTCCTCACCGTCGGCGACGGCCTGGTCAGTCAGATACCTGCGCTGCTTATTTCAACAGCAACGGGTATTGTCGTGACACGGGCGGCGTCCGAAGGTAACCTCGGCCACGATATTACAAAGCAGCTGTTTGCCTTTCCACCAATGCTGTTTGTGGCAGCGGGCGCCATCTTTTTACTTGGTGTGTTCACGCCAATCAACTTCTTTTTGACCACCTGTATTGCCGGTGCGATGGCTGCTATCGGCTTTACCATCAGGCAGACAGTGCTTCAGGAGGAGCAGGCAGCGGTGCATGAAACCGAAGAAGCGCAGGAGGAGGATCTGCGTTCACAGGACAGCGTGATGCAGCTGCTGGATGTGGATCCGATCGAGTTTGAATTTGGCTATAACCTCATTCCTCTTGCGGATGCGAAACAGGGAGGCGACCTGCTTGACCGGGTCGTGATGATCCGGCGCCAGCTGGCGCTTGAGCTCGGGATGGTCGTGCCGGTGATACGGATTCGTGACAACATCCAGCTGCAGCCGGGAGAGTACGTCGTGCGCATGCGGGGCAGCGAAATCGCCCGGGGCGAGCTGTACATGGACCATTATATGGCGATGGGCACCGGGGCTGAAGAGCCGATTGACGGCATCGAAACGACAGAGCCAGCATTCGGGCTTCCTGCCCTCTGGATTCCGGAAGAAGAGCGCGATATAGCTGAAGACGCTGGCTACACGGTGGTGGATCCGCCGTCAGTCGTAAGCACGCATCTAACCGAAGTCATTAAAACGCACGCCCATGAGCTGCTCGGTCGCGAGGAGACAAAGCAGCTGATCGATCATCTGAAGGAAACGTATCCGACGCTGGTCGAAGAAGTAACTCCTTCAACGCTTACGATTGGGGATGTGCAGAAGGTGCTGGCCAAGCTGCTCCGGGAAGGGGTATCCATCCGGAATATGCCGACTATTTTTGAAGCGCTGGCGGAATACGGCACGATGACCAGGGACATGGAGATTGTGACAGAGTATGTACGGCAGGCACTGTCGAGACAGATATCGAAGCAGTATGCGGACGGAGAAGAGCTGCTGCAGGTCGTTACACTCAGCGGCGGCATTGAAAAGAAAATTGCCGATGCCCTGCAGCAGACCGAAAGCGGTAATTATCTGGCGATGGATCCAAACGAGTCCCAACGGGTGGTTCAGCGTATCGGTGCAGAGGCCGAGCAGCTGATGAACATCGGGAAAACACCGGTTATTCTCTGTTCTCCGGCTGTGCGCATGCATGTACGCCAGCTGATTGAGCGGTTTTTTCCCCAGATGCCGGTATTATCCTATAACGAACTGGAGCCTTCCATAGAAATCCAAAGCGTCGGGGTGGTGAATAATGAATGAGAATGAAAAAAATTACAGTGGATTCGATGCCGGAAGCGGTAGCGAAAGTACGAAAGGACTTTGGGGATGAAGCGGTTATTCTGCATTCAAGGCCGGTGAAAGTCAGAAGATGGTTTGGGCTTAAGTCCGTGAACAAGCTCGAAGTTTACGCAGGTATCGATGACGCCCCGCCCCGCAAAAAAGAGCGTACGCCTCCGGCAGAAGCCGTAAAACCGGCCGCGCCGAAAGAGGCTAAGGCTGTTAAGGCGCCGGAAAAAACGCCGGGAGTGCTTCCTGCTTCAGCGCCGGCTCCTTTTCAGTCCGTAGCCGCTGCCTTAAAGGCACAGGAGGTAAACGAACGGGTGGAGGAAGAGCTGATGAACCGGTTTATGGAGAAATGGTACGCAGAAAAGGCCAGCCGGCCAAAAGCAGCCGTACTCGAAGCCTGCATAGAAGAGTGGCTGGAGGACCGGCATCCCCGCGTTGAAGCAAAGCCGTCCCGGATGATTCAGCTGGTCGGCCAGACCGGCGTCGGAAAAACGACGACGCTTGCCAAGCTCGGCGCCCGGGAAATGCTCCGCAGAAAAAAGTCCATTGCCTTTTTTACGACAGACACCTTCCGCATGGGAGCAGTCGAACAGCTGAATACGTACGCCTCCATCATGGAAGCGCCGGTGCATGTTATTTACGACCAGGCAGATTACAGGGAGGCAGTGGCCCGTTCCGGAGAGCATGATTATGTGCTCATTGATTCAGCAGGAAGAAATTTTCTGCATGAACAGACGGTGGAAGACGCGCAGCGGCTGCTGCCGGCGGGAGAGCCGATTAAAACCGTGCTCGTGCTGTCTCTGACGGCTAAATATAAAGACATGAAGGAAGTCGCTGAAAAATTTCTTCCCTATATATCAAACGAAGTTATTATCACGAAAACAGATGAAACCACGTCCTTTGGAGCGCTTCTGAATATTATTGATGAATTCTCGCTCCGGGTGGCATTTGTCACTACGGGCCAGGAAGTGCCGGAGGACATTGAGCCCGCGGACAACAAATGGCTCGCAGCAAAAATAGCAGGGGGGACACTCGGTGAAAAATGATCAGGCTGAAAGCCTGCGCGCTCAAATGCAGAAACGGGGCCGCAGGCAGACGAGAGTGTTGTCGGTAGTAAGCGGAAAAGGGGGCGTCGGCAAATCTAATGTCTCCCTGAACGTGGCCATTTCCCTGGCAGAAGCTGGTGCAGAGGTGCTGTTGATTGATATGGACACCGGCATGGCCAACCTTGATATTCTGCTCGGGTATACGCCCCTTCTGCCGTTTCAGGAGATGTTCACGGAAAATAAAAGTATTTTTGAATTGATTCAGTCCGGCCCTTCCGGTGTGCAATGGATTGCGGGAGGTTCGGGCCTTTCCGGTGTCTTTCATATGGAGGAGGAGCATAAGCAGCGGTTTTACGAACAGCTGCAGCTGCTTGAAGGCGAATTTGATTTTATTATTTTTGATATGGGGGCAGGGCTGAACGAAAACCATATGCACCTGATTACGACGACCGAACGCGGAATTCTTGTAACAACCCCTGAGCCGACGGCGCTCATGGATGGTTACGCCATGATGAAATACATCCGCTCCCACAAAAGCGATTTTCCATTTGCGGCTGTTATTAACCGGGTGGAGCAGAAAAAAGACGGCCGGGCAGCCGCACAGAAATTAATAACTGTGAGTGAACGTTTTCTCAGCATGCAGCTTGTCATGCTGCCCATGGTGCCAAATGATCCTAAAGTAAGCAGGGCAGTCATGGAGCAGACACCGCTTGTGATAGCGTATCCTGACAGCCGTGCGGCCCAGAGCATGAAGCAGATTGCAGCAGGGCTGTGGAAGAAGGAACAGTCTGCAAAAACGGACGGTGCGCCGTTTCGGCATTTTATTACAGGGATGAAGCAGCGGTTGTTCGCTTCTGCCCGCACGTAGAACGGAGTCTGAGTATATGAACATTCAATCCCCCGGGAAACCGGGACGCTGGGATCTGCTGGTGATCGGAACGTCCACAGGCGGTCCCGCAGCTTTGCATGAGCTTTTCCGTTCGATGCCCGAAACGGTCGAACTTCCGATTCTGATTGTGCAGCATATGCCGCCCGGGTTCACAAGGTCGCTTGCCGACAGGCTGAACCGCGACTACAGCTGGAGTGTAAAAGAAGCCGGGGACGGAGGAGCACTGCAGAAAGGAACAGTTTATATTGCTCCTGGAGGCCGGCAGCTTGAAGTCCGGCGAAAAGGAGGCCGGCTGGTAACAGCAGTTAGTGAAAGCAAAATGGGCGACCGTTATCATCCGTCGGTGGATATTCTGCTTGCTTCTCTTGCCGAATTAGGAGGTCTGCGTGTACTCGCTGTTATTTTAACCGGGATGGGTAATGATGGTACATACGGATTAAAAAAGCTAAAAGCGGCGACGGAACTTTATGCAGTCGCCGAATCAGAAGAAACAGCTGTTGTCTACGGGATGCCCCGGGCAGCGCTGCAGGCTGGCGTCATCGATGAAATCCTCCCGCTTCATGCGATTGGAGAGCGGATCGGGCGGCTGGTACAAACTACTGCATATGAAGGAGAGGTGAAATGATGGGCGCACGGGACGTAGAGCTCGATATATTAAAGGAAATCGGAACCATAGGGGGCGGCAATGCTGCTACGGCACTGTCCTCCCTCCTGAAAACGCCGGTCCAGATCAGTGTGCCTTCGGTGCAGATGGTACCGTTTCCGGAGCTGCTTGAAGCAGCGGGCGGGGAAGAAAAGGTAGCGGCGGTTACGTTTCTCCGCATCGCGGGCCACGTCAGCGGCAGCATATTTTTTGTGCTCGAGCCGGAGGAGATGCAGGCAGTGGGAAGGTCGCTTGTCCAAAGCTGGAATCTGCCATACACGCCGGAAAATGAGCAGGAGCTGCTTGAGTCGGCAGTGTGCGAATTAACAAATATTCTGGCAGGCTCTTATTTATCGGCACTCTCCGATTTCACCGGCCTTTATATGATGCCGACGGTTCCTTCGTCAGCGGTGGATATGATTGGAGCGCTTTTGAGCGAGGGGCTTATCGAAGCAGGCCTTGAAGGGGACGAAGCGATCATGATCGATACGAACATGACAAAAGGAGAGAATCACTCGCAGATGGCCGGCCGGTTTTTTATGATCCCGGACGCCCACTCGCTTCCGAAAATTTTTGCCTCTCTCGGAGTACAGGAGGGCGGGGAATGAAAAACACGGAAATTAAACAAGCGAAGATAAAAGTGGCAATGGCTGATATGCAGTGGGGCGGGGGCGGCGATACTCTCACTACGAGCGGACTTGGTTCCTGTGTAGGTATAGTCATTTATTCGCTCCGCCACCAGTATGCCTGCCTGATCCATGCGATGCTTCCGTCATCCTCCATGGCAAGAGAAGGCCAGCATATTAACGAAGCGAAGTACACCGATGCGGCTTTACAAAAAGCATTTGCCGGCTTCGAAGGACGGCGTATTCCAATTGCTTCGCTCGAAGCAAAGCTTGCCGGGGGAGCAAGAATGTTTCAGTTTCAGACCGATCACCTGCATATTGGAAAACGAAATGTCGAAGCAGCAAAAGAAATGCTTGCCGGACGGTCTGTGCCGCTTA
Source organism: Marinococcus sp. LNSP9103-4 (assembly GCF_056034345.1). Taxonomy (NCBI): domain Bacteria; kingdom Bacillati; phylum Bacillota; class Bacilli; order Caryophanales; family Bacillaceae; genus Marinococcus; species Marinococcus sp. LNSP9103-4. The sequence goes on from NZ_JBQLIA010000005.1 coordinate 150,889, forward strand.
AAGCAGAGGAAACAGGCGGTCACATTGGCAGAACGATAGAGTTTGACGTGGCCACAGGAGTTCTCCGGATCAAGCCGACCGGAGGAGAACCAATAATAATATGAACAGGGGGAAATTACATGAGTAGATCGACAGCACATGCTCATCAGGAGATTTGGGAGAAATGGCTGGATAATTATGACGACACGGCGGCCGACCAACTAGTCGACATTTATATGCCCCTTGTTCATTATCACGTTCAGCGCATCGCAGCGACGCTTCCGAAAAATGTGAACCGGGAGGATCTTGTGAGTCACGGGCTGATGGGCCTGTATGATGCGATGAAAAAATTCGACCTGTCCAGGGATTTGAAATTTGATACATACGCCTCGTTCCGGATCCGTGGAGCGATTATTGACGGTCTCCGGCAGGAAGACTGGATGCCGCGTTCTCTACGGGAAAAAACGAAGAAAATTGAGGAAACAGCTGAATGGCTCGAACAGAAAAAGGGACGCTTTGTCTCGGACCGGGAGATTGGCGAAGAGCTGGATATGAAGTCCTCGGAAGTATCGAAGGTGATTGCCGAAAACTATTTCGTGCATATGCTTTCCATGGATGAGGCGACGCCGGACGGCGAGCGTGATGAAACGTACCGCGGGGCCATCGTGGATCACAACGCCCCGTCCCCGGAGGAAATGCTTACGGATCAGGCCTCCCTGCACGAGCTCGGCGAAGCAATAGCGAATCTGCCGGAGAAGGAGCAGAAGGTCGTTTCTCTTTTTTACCTGGAGGAAATGACGTTAACCGAAATCGGTCATATTTTGTCCCTGTCCACGTCAAGAATTTCACAAATCCATTCCAAAGCACTCTTCCGGCTGCGCCAGTATTTGAAACAGACGGAGGAAAGAACGTAAGAAAGGAGAAGGCCCATGTCTCTAATATTCAGTCTGCTCGCCCTGATGGCCGCCGGCGCTTTATGGATAAAGCACCAATTCATCGTGCGTGAGCTGCAGGCGGTAAAAAATGATAAGAAGGAAATCGAGCAGCTTTTAATCTATTACACCGACGAAATGAAACGCGACAATGAACGTCTCCGCGCCGAGTGGGAGGGCGGGGAGCTTCCAGCGGAAGAAATGGAAACAGCTGAGCCGGTACCGGAGATGGATGAAGCAGCGCCGAAGGAATCGATGATGAACCGTGTTATAATGTTATACAAAGATGGATGGAAGGAAAAGGATATCGCAAAGACGCTGTCGATCGGCCAGCGGGAGGTTCATCTGTTTTTGCAGATGCAGGAAAAATAAGCTTTAACATTGCGTCCTGCAGACACGTATGGTATATTACGTGTTGGTGTTAAAAACACACGCAACAGCTGATTTGTGCAGAGGTGCTTTCCGCATGGAAAGTTTTGCACAGACATGACGCTTGCGGTGGAAAAAACCTAAGGAGGAATTATTTTATGGCTGTTATTTCTATGAAACAGTTGCTTGAAGCAGGGGTGCACTTCGGTCACCAGACTCGTCGCTGGAACCCTAAAATGAGCCGTTATATTTTCACGGAGCGTAATGGTATTTATATCATTGACCTTCAAAAAACGGTACGTAAAGTGGAAGAAGCGTACAAATATGTACGCAGCATTGCAGAAGACGGAGGCAAAATCCTTTTCGTCGGAACGAAAAAACAGGCGCAGGACTCTGTTCGCGATGAAGCGATCCGTTCGAACATGTACTACATTAACCAGCGTTGGTTAGGCGGTACGTTAACGAACTTCGCAACGATCCGTAAACGGATTGCCCGCTTGAAAGACCTTGAAAAAATGGAAGAAGACGGTACCTTTGACATTCTTCCGAAAAAAGAAGTTATGCTGTTAAACAAAGAAAAAGACCGTCTCGAAAAAGTACTTGGCGGCATTAAAGATATGAACAAGCTTCCGGATGCCCTGTTTATTATCGATCCGCGCAAAGAGCGCATCGCGGTGGCAGAAGCTCACAAATTGAACATTCCGATCATCTCGATCGTGGACACTAACTGTGATCCGGACGAGATCGACAAGCTGATCCCGGGTAACGACGACGCTATCCGTGCCGTTCGTCTCCTTACAGGAAAAATGGCCGATGCTGTTATCGAAGCAACCCAGGGCGCAGAAGAAAAAGCCCGTGAGCAGGCAGCTGCCCAGGAAAAAGAACAGGAAGCAGCCGCAGCGGAAGAAGAAGGAAACACAGAAGAAGAGAGCGTTTCAAACCAGTAAGCTCTCTGCATAAATATAACGGGCCCAGGCCTGACGCGAAGGGTGGTAAAAGGGAAAAACCCTTTATCACCCTTTTTCTTGAAAAATAGCGCTTAAGCGTTTATGCATGGAAAAATCGAAGGAGGAATTTAAATGGCTGTAACAGCAAGCATGGTAAAAGAACTGCGTGAAAAAACAGGTGCAGGTATGATGGACTGCAAAAAAGCACTCAACGAAACAGACGGTAACATGGAAGAAGCGGTCAACTACCTGCGGGAAAAAGGTATTTCCAAAGCAGCAAAAAAATCTGACCGTGTAGCAGCAGAAGGCCTTACGTACGCAACGTATGAAGGAAACAAAGCAGTGATTGTGGAAGTGAACGCTGAAACAGATTTCGTTGCGAAAAACGAATTGTTTAAGCAGCTCGTCGCGGACGTTTCCACGTACCTTCTGAATGAACAGCCGGCTGACGTTGACGCGGCACTCGCAGGTGAAATCGAAAGCGGAGTAACGCTTGAGCGTTATATTAACGACCAGATCGCACGTATCGGGGAGAAAATTTCCCTTCGCCGTTTTCTGCTTGCAGAGAAAAACGACGGTGACGCATTCGGCGCTTATCTTCACATGGGCGGACGTATCGGCGTGCTGACGGTTCTTGAAAACACAGAAGACAGCGATCTTGCCAAAGACGTTGCGATGCATGTAGCGGCTATCAGCCCGAAATACGTTTCCCGTGAAGATGTTCCGAAGGAAGAAGCGGACAGTGAGCGTGAACTGTTGAAGCAGCAGGCGCTGAACGAAGGCAAGCCGGAAAACATCGTTGAAAAAATGGTGGAAGGCCGTATTGGCAAGTACTTTGAACAAATCTGCCTGCTCGATCAGGAATTTGTAAAGGATACTGACCAAAAAGTAGGCGACTACCTGAAAAGCAAGGGCGCTTCCGTTCGCACATTTGTCCGCTATGAAGTAGGCGAAGGCATGGAAAAACGCGACGAAAACTTTGCAGACGAAGTAATGAACCAGGTGAAGAAATAAATCGGCAGTATGGGAGAGTCCATATCGAATCCTCTAGGGTCCGTAGGCTCTCCTTTTTTCTGAAAGCAAAATCAGGGCAGAAGCCGCAGCGCTTCTGCGATACATAATATAAAGGCGGGGTTCATGACGATGGAGAGATACAATCGCGTTGTGTTGAAGTTGAGCGGAGAAGCATTAGCAGGCCAGCAGGGCTACGGTATTGATCCGGAAGTCATTCAGTCTATTGCTTCTCAAATTGGTGAGATAGTAGAATTGGGAACAGAGGTAGTGATTGTCGTCGGCGGGGGGAACATATGGAGAGGCATGGCCGGAAGCTCGAAAGGAATGGACCGGGCTACTGCTGACTATATGGGCATGCTCGCCACAGTCATGAATTCGCTTGCGCTCCAGGACAGCCTTGAAGACATTGAAATTCCTACAAGAGTGCAGACATCCATAGAAATGAGACAGGTGGCCGAGCCGTACATCCGCCGCAAAGCCATCCGCCATTTAGAGAAAAAACGGGTAGTCATTTTTGCGGCCGGGACCGGGAATCCGTACTTTTCAACCGATACGACTGCGGCACTTCGGGCTGCAGAGATCGAAGCTGACATCATTTTGATGGCTAAAAACAAAGTTGACGGGGTATATGACTCAGACCCATCCGCAAATGCGGACGCTAAAAAGTACCAGTCGCTCACTTATCTGGACATTTTAAATCATGACCTGAAAGTGATGGATTCGACGGCATCGACGCTTTGTATGGACAACAATATCCCGCTTCTCGTATTTTCGATTATGGAAGAAGGAAACATTAAGAAAGCAGTAATGGGAGAAGACATTGGAACAATTATAAGGAGGAACAATGATGGCTCATGATATAAAAGCAACAGAAGAGAAAATGAAAAAATCAGTGGAGTCTTTAAGCCGCGAGCTTGCCACACTGCGTACAGGGAGGGCAAACGCTTCCATGCTCGACCGGGTCGTAGTTGATTACTACGGTGCCGAGGTGCCGCTTCAGCAGCTTGCAACGATTACAGTGCCGGAAGGGCGCCTGCTCGTTGTGACGCCGTTTGACAAAAGCTCCATCAAGGACGTGGAAAAAGGGATCCAGAAGGCGGAGCTCGGCCTGAATCCGAGTAACGACGGCGAAGTAATCCGCATTCCAATTCCGGCGATGACAGAAGACCGCCGCAAGGAAATGACGAAGCTGATTAACAAGTACGCGGAAGAAGCACGGGTGGCTATCCGCAACATTCGCCGCGATGCCAACGATACGCTGAAAAAAGATGAAAAAAATAATGAAATCACCGAAGATGATTTGAAGCGTGAGCAGGAGCAGGTGCAAAAAGCAACCGATAAATACATCGGCCAGGTGGATCAGGCAGCGGAACAAAAAGAAAAAGAAGTTATGGAAGTTTGATGCGAATCGAGTTACAATAGGAACAGACTGGAACCCTCTGCACTCAAGAGGGTTTTTTTGTAAGAATAAAACCGGCAGGAGTCATGTGCACTGCCGGGGAGAAAACATAAACAGATATATTGCTTTCCGTTCTTCAACAATGCTGAGGCAGGAACGGTTTTTATATGGAATTGATTGAACACGCGCCATATAAAATAGACAAAGGGGAAAAGGCTGGTGCCCTCGTTATGAACGATCGACTATTTAATCAAATAAATCCATGGGCGGAGGCGAACACCACGGCAGTGAAAGTGAATACGCCTGACCATGTGGCTATTATTATGGATGGTAACGGCCGGTGGGCAAAAAAAAGAGGCCTGCCCCGTGTAGCCGGCCACCGCGAAGGTATGAAGGCGATCACGAAGGTCGTGGAAAAAGCGCACGAGCTCGGGATAAAGTATTTAACACTATACGCTTTTTCCACCGAAAACTGGAAGCGGCCGAAATCAGAAGTGAATTTTCTTATGCAGCTGCCGGAGCGGTTTTTGGCTAAGGAACTGCCCAAGCTGATGAAAAACAATGTCCAGGTGCGGATGATGGGGGATGCGGACAAGCTGCCGGACCATACGCTGCAGGCTGTGCAGGAGGCCGTGGATGCCACAGCTGAAAACACCGGCATTGTTTTAAACTTTGCCCTTAACTACGGCGGGCGGCACGAGCTTGTCCATGTCGTGCAGGAGCTTGCCCGGGACGTGGAAGAGGGGCGGATGAAAGCTGAGGCCATCGATGAAGAATTAATCACCAACCGGCTGTACACGAACCAGATCCCGGACCCTGACCTGCTGATTCGCACAAGCGGCGAAATCCGGCTGAGCAATTTTATGCTGTGGCAGTTAGCTTATGCGGAATTTTGGTTTACCGAAACGCTCTGGCCGGATTTTAATGAAGACGGCCTGGCAGAGGCTGTCATAGAATATCAGCAGAGAAAACGCAGGTACGGAGGCGTTTAACGACTGAAGGGGAGGTCTTGTATGGGATTGCGGGCGATGACCGGTCTTATCGGAGCAGTACTCGTCTTGGCGATTGTATTTGTGGGCCGCGAATGGTTTACTCTTTTGATTGCTTTGCTTGCTTCTGTCGCCATGTTTGAAATAATGCGCATGAAACGGATCCCGCTGCTGTCCTTCCGGGGTTTAATCAGCATGGGCTTTATGTGGATACTGCTCGTGCCCACAGAATGGCTGGACTTTCCGTTTTTGCAGCATATAACGAAAACAGAGATTTTTTTAACGATGATTCTGGGCCTGCTTGCATTAACAGTAGTTACTAAAAACTCCTTTACCTTTGATGAAGCAGGCTTCGTCATTTTATCCTCTGTGTACATAGGGTACGGGTTTCACAGTTTAATTATGATCCGCCAGCTGCCGGACATCGGCCTTGCCGTTGTCATTTTGATTTTATTTTTAATCTGGGCAACCGATTCCGGGGCATATTTTATTGGAAAGAATTTCGGGCGCCACCGGCCCTGGCCGGAGATCAGTCCGAAAAAAACGATCGAAGGATTTGTCGGGGGGCTTGTCGCGGCGTTTATTGTCGGCTTCATCTTTGAAGCGGTATACCCGGTATTCGACTCTTACCTGATAATGAGCGCTTTTATCGTAGTGACATCCATCTTCGGCCAGCTCGGGGACCTGGTGGAATCGGCGCTGAAACGCCACTATGCTGTTAAGGATTCCGGAAATATTCTTCCCGGTCACGGCGGCATTTTGGACCGTTTCGACAGCCTGATTTTTGTTATGCCCCTGCTTCATTTTTTCTATTTTTTCGGTTAATGCCTCAGACGCAGGCTGCCAACCTAAAGGAGTTTAAACCATGAAACGAATAGCATTGCTTGGGTCCACCGGATCCATCGGTACACAGACGCTCGACGTTGTCCGTCTGCATCCGGAACGGTTCCGGATAACGGCGATTGCTGCCGGCAGAAACGTGGATCTCGTACGAAAGCAGATTGAAGAATTTTCACCTGAAATTGCGGCAGTTCATACAAAGGAAGATGCCGAAACGCTTCAGGCGGAATACGGCGGGCGCATGCGTATCGTCTGGGGTCACGACGGCCTCATGGAAATTGCGGGCAGCTCCTGTGACTTTCTGATGAACGCGGTCAGCGGCAGCATGGGACTTGAGCCGACGCTTCGGGCAATCGAAAACCGGGTGGATATCGGTATTGCCAATAAAGAGACGCTCGTCACCGCCGGCCATCTTGTAATGGAAAAAGCAAAGGAGCACGGCGTACGCCTGCTGCCGGTTGACAGCGAGCATTCGGCGATCGCCCAGTGCCTGGAAGGAAACGAGCTAAAGGAAGTGAGCCGCCTGATTTTGACTGCTTCAGGAGGCAGCTTCCGGGACTATTCACGCAGCGATCTTGACGGAGTTACGGTGGAGGATGCCTTAAACCACCCGAACTGGAGCATGGGAGCCAAAATTACGATCGACTCGGCTACGATGATGAACAAAGGCTTTGAAGTGATCGAAGCCCACTGGCTGTTCGGTATTCCCTACGACCGTATAGATGTGCTGCTTCATAAAGAAAGCATTATTCACTCGCTCGTCGAGTATCAGGATACAAGTGTAATTGCCCAGCTCGGGCTGCCGGACATGCGCGTGCCGATTCAGTACGCCATGACCTACCCGGAGCGGCTTGACTATCCGGCCAAGGAATCGCTGAACCTGTGGGAAATAGGCACTCTGCATTTTCAGCCGCCTGATTTTGAACGCTACCGCAGCCTCCGGCTGGCCTACGATGCTGGCAGAGCCGGAGGCTCCATGGGAACGGTGCTGAACGCAGCCAATGAACAGGCGGTGGCGATGTTTTTAAACAGCCAGTGTGCTTTTCTTGAAATTGAAACTGCTGTGGAAGAGGCACTTTTGCGCCACGAGCGCATCGAACATCCAGACCTCGACACGATTTTACGTGTGGACCGGGAAACAAGAGAACACGTACAGACGCTTTTAACGTGACGTTCTTTCACAAACACTCTATAATGGGAAGAAAGAGCAAAAGAAGAAGGTGAATAAGCTTTGGATACGCTGATAGCGGTAATTGTCATGTTCGGCTTATTGGTGGCCATACACGAGTGGGGCCATTTATATTTTGCCAAAAAAGTCGGCATTTTGTGCCGGGAGTTTGCGATTGGCTTCGGGCCGAAAATATTTTCCACGAAGCGCAATGAAACAGTTTATACGATCAGGCTCCTGCCGCTTGGCGGATACGTTCGCATGGCCGGGGACGATCCGGACCCGGTCAATATTAAACCAGGCTATGAAATCGGCCTGACGTTTAACGATGCAGGAAAAGTAAAAGAAATCATCGTAAACAATAAATCCAAGCACCCGGAAGCAAAAGTTGTATCTGTGGAATCGATTGATATGGAGCGTGAGCTTTATATTGAAGCGGTGGAGGATGAAGAAGCCGGACTAAAGCGTTACGAGATCGACCGTACGTGCGATCTGATCGTCGATGAGAAACGGGAGCAGATTGCGCCGTGGGACCGGCAGTTCGGCTCCAAGCGCCCGTGGAAAAAAGCAGTGGCCATCTTTGCCGGCCCGTTTATGAACTTTGTGCTCGCGTTCGTGCTTTTTATGATTTATGCCCTCGCCAATGGGCTTCCGCAGGACACCCCGGCCATCGGTGGCATTGCCGGCGGTTCGCCGCTGAGCGAATCCGCGTTTGAAGAAGGCGATGTTATCACCTCGGTGGACGGCGAGTCCGTGAATTCGTGGAATGAAATGACCGGTGTTGTCCAGGAGCGTCCGGGAGAGGAAGTCACGGTCACCGCTGAACGCGGCGGGGAGACAATTGAAGACACGGTCACCATTGACGGGATTCCGGTGCAGGAGGGCTCGAGTGAGGAAGTCGGCCAGATCGGCGTCTATGCCGAAACGGAACGGTCCTTCACGGAAGCAGTGGAGTACGGAGGCACGCAGCTGTATGAAGTGTCCACGCTGATTTTCCAGACACTCGGCACGATTGTAACAGGGGAATTTTCTTTGGATGACCTGGCCGGTCCGGTAGGTATCTATGATGCGACAGATCAGGTAATCGCGACAGGGCTTCTTACCCTTATTGCGTGGTCCGCCATGATCAGCGTCAACCTTGGGATCGTCAACCTTCTTCCACTGCCGGCGCTTGACGGAGGGCGGCTGCTGTTTATCATTGCTGAAGCAGTCCGCGGCAAGCCGATTGAACCGCAGAAGGAAGGCATGATCCACCTGCTTGGATTCGCGCTGCTGCTGCTGTTAATGATTGCAGTGACGTGGAACGATATTAACCGCTTATTCACGTAATAAAAAAACGGTGACGGAGCCAAAGCCCCGTCACCGTTCTTATGTTAAAATAACCAAAGAGCTTACAGACGCAGATGTATAAGAGAAAGAGGTTGATATAGTATGCGACAACAATTTTTATTCAGTCCCACCCTCCGGGATGTGCCGCAGGGAGCGGACATTGCAAGCCACCAGCTGATGCTCCGGGCCGGTCTGATCCGCCAGAGTGCAGCCGGAGTCTATTCCTATCTTCCGCTCGGCCATAAGGTGCTCCGTAAAATCGAAAACATCGTCCGCGAGGAAATGGATGCTGCAAGCGGCCAGGAAGTACTGCTTCCCGCCATGCAGCCGGCAGAGGTATGGCAGGCGTCGGGCCGCTATGACAATTACGGACCGGCGCTGATGCGCTTTAAAGACCGCCACCAGCGTGATTTTGTGCTCGGTCCCACGCATGAAGAAAACATTGCCGCCCTTGTAAAGGATGAAATGAATACATACAAGCGCATGCCTGCGATTTTGTACCAGATTCAGACCAAATACCGCGATGAAGCGCGTCCGCGTTTCGGGGTGCTTCGCGCCCGCGAATTTATCATGAAGGATGCGTATTCGTTTGATACGTCCTACGAAGCGCAGAACGAAAGCTACTGGGCAATGTACCGCGCCTACGAGCGGATTTTTACCCGACTGGGACTGGACTACCGGGCGGTGCAGGCCGATGCCGGAGCGATGGGCGGTCAGGGAGAAACCCACGAATTTACTGTGCTTTCCGATGTTGGAGAGGATACCATCGTGTATTCTGATGAAAGCGACTTTGCGGCAAATATTGAAATAGCCGCCATTCCGGACAACGTGTCAAAGCCGGAGCCGGTAGCAGAGGAAATGATAATTGTCGAGACGCCGCAGGAGCGAACCATTGAAGAAGTGGCTTTAAACCTCGGAATCAAGCACGAAGAGTGCCTGAAAACGGTCGCGTTTGACGCAGATGGCCGGCTGATAGCCGTGCTTATGCGCGGCGATCATGACGTCAACGAAGTGAAAGTGGCAAACGCCGTGGGAGCTGAAGTGCTTGAACCAGCGTCTGCCGAAAGAATTCAAGAGGTATTCGGAGCAGAGCCCGGCTTTATCGGCCCTGCCGGCCTGTCTGAAGACGTGGAGGTGCTTGCCGATTACGCGGTCCGCGGCATGGCAGGTGCCGTGTGCGGTGCCAACGAAAACGGCAGACACTGCCAGTATGCGGTGCCGGAAAGAGACTTCCCGGTGGGACGGTACGCAGACCTGCGTTTCATCCAGGAAGGAGAACCGTCTCCGGACGGACAGGGCACGGTCCGCTTCGCCAAGGGCATTGAGGTCGGGCACGTGTTTAAGCTTGGCACGAAGTACAGCGAAGCGCTCGGAGCCACATTTTTGGATGAAAACGGCAAAGCCCGCCCGATCATTATGGGGAGCTACGGCGTCGGCGTGAGCCGGACGATCGCGGCCGTCATTGAGCAGAACCATGACGAGAGCGGCATCTGCTGGCCGAAAGCAGCCGCCCCGTTTGATCTGCATCTGCTGGTGCTCAATCCAAAACAGGACGAGCAGCAGCAGCTTGGCGACGAGCTGTACGAGAGCCTGCAGAAAAGCGGGTGGTCCGTGCTGCTCGATGACCGGAAGGAGCGGCCGGGAGTGAAATTTAAGGATGCGGACCTTTACGGGCTTCCTGTGCGTATCGCCTGCGGAAAAAAAGCAGGGGAGCAGATTGTGGAAGTAAAATCCCGCACAGCCGATGAAAACGTGGAAGTCGCTGTAAGCGAGCTTCCGCAGTATCTCGAGAAGCTGTGGTCTGAAATCCATTAACCCTTTCTGGTGTCTCCAGGAGGGGTTTCCCTCTTCCATGCACCTGCCGGAAATGAATTTTTTTGATAAAATGAATTATAAAAGAACGAAGAAGTGAGGCGAGAAACGTGCAGACCGACCGTCACATTCAGCAGGAACGTTTTGAGTTGCTACTTGAGCAGATTGGCATGCCGGAAGAAGAAACCAACCGTTATTTTACAGAAGGCCGCCTCGAAAAGCTTGTTATTCATAAGGAACAGAAGCAGTGGCATTTTCATCTGACGCTGGCAGCTCCGCTGCCATTTACGGTTTACGCGCTGCTGAAGGAAAAACTGCAGGCTGCATTTGAAAGCATTGCTGACATTGACTTTACGCTTCATTACGAAGAAGGCACCACAGTGCCGGCGGACGCCATCCCGGACTATTGGCCGCTGATTATGCAGAAGCTCGAAAATTACGATCCCCATCTGCGCATGAGGCTGAACGGAGGAGCGCCGTTTCTGCGGGAAGGCGAGCTGATTTTCCCGTGTAAAAGCGATATTGAAATGAATTCGCTCGGACCGAAGCTGCAGCAGGCGATGAACGACGTTCTGCCGTTGTTCGGGCTGCCGGCTGCCACGTTTACGATGGAAGCGAAAACGAGCGATGAAGAAAAGGAACAGTTCGAAGAAAAGAAAAAGCAGGAAGAGCACTCTAAAGTAATTGAAGCGATGATGGAGCGCAAGAAAAAGGAATCCGAAGCCGATTCCAGGCGTGCGTCCCAGTCAATTCAGATCGGCTACCCGATCAAGGACGAAGCCGTGCCGCTGAAAGAGATCCGCGAAGAAGAGCGCCGCATCACGGTGGAGGGCTACATTTTCGAAGCGGAAACGAAGGAGCTCCGCAGCGGCCGGACGCTGCTGACGTTTAAAATTACCGACTACACCGATTCGATTATGATCAAAATGTTCTCCAAGGATAAAGAACAGGTGCCGCTGCTTGAAGCCGTACAGAAAGGCATCTGGGTAAAGGCCCGTGGCGGCGTCCAGGACGATACGTTCGTCCGGGACCTGGTTATGATCGCAAACGATGTGATCCAGGTGCAGGGAACGTCGAAAACCGATGACGCCGAACAAAAGCGCGTCGAGCTGCATGCCCACACGAATATGAGTCAGATGGATGCGACTGTTTCTGCCGGAGAATACGTAGCCCGGGCAGCCGAATGGGGCCATCCGGCAGTTACCATAACGGATCACGGCGTCGTGCAGTCGTTTCCGGAGGCCTACAATGCAGGGAAAAAACACGACATTAAAGTACTGTACGGTATGGAGGCGAACCTCGTGGATGACGGCGTCCCGATCGCATATAACGAGGCGGACGTGGATCTTGAAACAGGAACCTATGTCGTTTTTGACGTGGAAACGACCGGCCTGTCGGTCGTGTACGACTCCATTATTGAGCTCGCAGCAGTGAAGGTAAAAGACGGCGAAATTATCGACCGGTTTGAACGCTTTTCAAACCCTCATGAAAAGCTGACGGACACGATTATTAACCTGACCGGCATCACGGACGACATGCTCGTTGATGCGCCGGAAATTGAGCCGGTGCTTGAAGACTTCTACGCCTTTTCCAAAGACTCGGTGCTGGTTGCCCATAACGCAAGCTTTGACATGGGCTTTCTCCGGGAGGGATACAAAAAAATCGGTAAAACGGCAGACATGCCGGTGATCGATACACTTGAATTCGGCCGCTTTTTGTATCCGAATTTAAAAAACCACCGGCTGAATACGCTCTGTAAAACGTTTGACATTGAACTCGTAAGCCACCACCGGGCGATTTACGACGCAGAAGCGACCGGGTACCTGATGTGGAAAATGATGAAGGATGCGCTTGCCCAGGGCATCACGAACCATAAACAGCTGAATGACAACATGGGCCAGTCCGGCTTTCACCGCCTGCGCCCATCGCACTGTACTTTGATCGCCCAGACGCAGGAAGGGCTGAAAAACCTGTACCATCTCGTCACACTTTCGCATCTGGAGTATTTTTTCCGGACACCGAGAATCCCGCGTTCGAAGCTGCAGAAGTACCGCGAAGGCATACTCGTCGGCTCGGCGTGTGACAAAGGCGAAGTGTTTGAAACGATGATGCAGAAGTCAGAGGACGAAGCGAAAAAAGCTGCTGAATTTTACGACTACCTCGAGGTGCAGCCGCCGGAAAACTATGCGCACCTGGTGGAAAAGGAGCTTCTGAAAAGCTACGACGACGTCAAGGATGTGATTCAGAAAATCATCCGCACCGGGGAGGAGCTGAATCTTCCGGTCGTTGCCACCGGTAACGCCCACTATATGGATGAACACGACTACAGCTACCGGCAGATTCTGATTGCGTCTCAGGGCGGGGCGAACCCGCTGAACAACCAGACGCTTCCGCAGGTGCATTTCCGCACCACTGGGGAAATGCTCTCCTGCTTCGATTTTCTGGATGACCGCACGGCAGAAAAGATTGTGGTGGAAAATACCAGGGCGATCGCGGATCAGGTGGAAACGATTCATCCGGTACCAAGCGACCTGTATACACCAAACATCGAAGGGTCGGATAAAGAAATAAGGGAAATGTGCTACCGCCGGGCGGAGAGCATCTACGGCTCGCCCATACCGGAGCTCGTGAAAACCAGGCTCGATAAAGAGCTCGACAGCATTATCGGAAACGGCTTTGACGTTATCTATCTGATTTCGCAGAAGCTCGTGAAAAAATCCCTCGAAGACGGCTACCTTGTCGGCTCCCGGGGCTCGGTCGGCTCGTCGTTTGTTGCCACTATGACAGAAATTACCGAAGTGAATCCGCTGCCGCCGCATTACGTTTGCCCGGAATGCAAGCAGTCGACGTTTTTTGACGACGGTTCGGTCGGCTCCGGCTTCGACCTCCCGGACAAGCTGTGTGACAGCTGCGGCGTGGATATGGTTAAAGACGGCCACGATATTCCGTTTGAAACGTTCCTCGGGTTTAAAGGCGACAAGGTGCCCGATATTGACCTGAACTTCTCCGGCGACTACCAGCCGCGGGCCCACAATTACACGAAGGAACTGTTCGGTGAGGAAAAAGTATACCGGGCAGGAACAATCGGTACCGTGGCGGACAAAACGGCGTACGGATTTGTAAAAGGCTACCAGAGCGACCACGAGCTGCACCTGCGCGGGGCGGAAATCGACCGGCTGGTGAGCGGATGCACGGGTGTCAAGCGGACGACCGGCCAGCATCCTGGCGGCATTATTGTCGTCCCGGATGAGTATGACATTCACGATTTCTCGCCGATCCAGTTTCCGGCAGATGATAAAACGTCGGAATGGAAAACGACGCACTTTGACTTTCATTCCATTCACGACAACCTGCTGAAGCTTGATATCCTCGGCCACGATGATCCGACGGTTATACGCATGCTCCAGGATTTAAGCGGCATTGATCCACAGACGATCCCGACCGATGACGAGGAAGTCATGAAAATCTTCGGCGGTCCCGAAGTGCTCGGCGTGACGCCGGAGCAGATTAACTGCAAAACGGGAACGTACGGCATTCCGGAGTTCGGTACCCGGTTTGTGCGCCAGATGCTTGAAGATACGAAGCCGTCGACGTTTTCCGAGCTGGTTCAGATTTCCGGGCTTTCCCACGGCGCGGACGTCTGGGTTGGAAATGCCCAGGAGCTGATCCAGAACGGCACGTGTGAACTGAAGGACGTTATCGGCTGCCGGGACGATATCATGGTGTATTTGATCTATAAAGGCATCGAGCACTCGCTCGCCTTTAAAATTATGGAATTTGTCCGCAAGGGGCGCGGACTCGATCCGGAATGGATTGAAGAAATGAAAAACCACGGCGTACCGGAATGGTACATCCAGTCGTGCCTGAAAATTAAATACATGTTCCCGAAAGCGCACGCCACCGCCTATGTTCTGATGGCAGTACGGATTGCCTACTTTAAAGTGCACCATCCGATCCTTTTTTACGCAGCGTACTTTACGGTCCGCGCGGACGACTTTGACCTGCCGACCATGATCAACGGCAGCACCTCGATCCGGGCGAAGCTTGAGGAAATCCAGGCGAAGGGATTTGACGCCTCTCCGAAGGAGAAAAGCCTTGTGACCGTGCTTGAGCTTGCGCTTGAAATGACCGAGCGCGGCTACCGTTTCCAGAAGGTGGACCTGTACCGCTCGGAGGCAAGCGAATTTGTTGTCGACGGCGACGAGCTGATACCGCCGTTCAATGCGCTTGAAGGCGTAGGAACGAATGCAGCGGTCAACGTAGTGAAAGCGCGCGCCGACGGGGAGTTTTTATCCAAGGAAGACCTGCAGCAGCGCAGCAAGGCGACCAAAACAGTGATCGAGCACCTCGACCTGCACGGATGCCTTGACGGGCTGCCGGATACGAACCAACTTTCTCTGTTCTAAACGGCAGCGAGGCTTGCGAAAATGCACAAATCGTGCTATGATAATGGGCAGTGAGAGGTATATCGAGACGGCGAAAGAGTGGGTGGATACCCACTCTTTCATTTATGGTTGAAGCTTTCTGCATAAAATAAACTATATACTATCATTGGAAGAAATGAAGATGATGACAAAGCAGCAGGGAGGTACGTAATGAAAGAAAGTATTAAAGACATCGCAGCACGTCTGGCGCGGCCGATTGCTGAAGAACTGGATCTGGAACTCGTGGATACAGAGTATAAAAAAGAAGGAAAAAACTGGTACCTTCGGGTGTTTGTGGACAGCCCCGACGGTGTACATCTGGAAGACTGCGGACGGGTGAGCGAACGGCTGAGTGAACAGCTCGACGCCCTGGATCCGGTCCAGGAGGCTTATTATCTGGAAGTGTCTTCACCGGGCGCGGAGCGTCCGCTGAATAACGAATCGGATATCCGCCGTTCAGTCGGGAAAAACGTATACGTGACTACGTATGAACCCGTTGAAGGAGAAAAAGCGTTCGAAGGAAAGCTGAGTGACTTCAAAGATGGAGAGCTTTTGATTTCCACTAAACAGAAACAAAGGGAACGCACGGTGCATATACCGTACAGTAAAGTAGCTAAAGCAAGGCTCGCCATCATTTTTTAACGGTGCGGCGGGCCTCGAGAAAAAGGAGGATCTGAATTCCATGAATGCAGACTTTATGGAAGCATTGGACGTACTGGAAAACGACAAGGGAATCGATAAAGAAATAGTGCTCGAAGCAATCGAGGCCGCATTGATTTCCGCCTATAAGCGAAATTTCAACCAGGCGCAGAACGTCCGGGTGGACGTCAACCGTGACACCGGATCGATTCACGTATTTGCCCGGAAAGAAGTGGTGGAAGAGGTATTTGACCCGCGGCTTGAAATCTCTCAGGAGGAAGCGCAGGAAATCAGCCCGTCATATGAGCTCGACGATGTAGTGGAAATGGAAGTCACCCCGAAAAACTTCGGGCGCATCGCTGCCCAGACGGCGAAGCAGGTCGTGACCCAGCGCGTGCGCGAAGCCGAGCGCGGCATTATCTATTCCGATTTCATCGACCGCGAAGAAGATATTATGACCGGCATCGTGCAGCGCCAGGACCACCGCTTTATCTACGTGGATCTCGGGAAGGTAGAGGCGCTGCTGCCGCAGAGCGAACAGATGCAGAATGAAACGTACAACCATAATGACCGGCTGAAAGCATACATCACCAAAGTGGAAAAAACCACCAAGGGGCCGCAAATCGTTATTTCCCGTACGCACCCGGGACTTTTAAAGCGGCTGTTTGAGCTGGAGGTGCCGGAGATTTATGACGGCACGGTGGAAATTATTTCAGTGGCGCGGGAAGCGGGCGACCGCTCGAAAATTTCGGTGTATGCGGACGATCCGGAAGTAGATCCGGTCGGCTCCTGCGTAGGGCCGAACGGCCAGCGCGTACAGACGATCGTTAAAGAGCTGAAGGGCGAAAAAATCGATATCGTGCAGTGGTCGGATAATCCGGTGGAGTATGTAGCCAACTCGTTGAGCCCGGCGAAAGCCCTTGATGTTCAGGTGAATGAAGAGGAAAAAAGTACGCTCGTCGTGGTGCCGGACTACCAGCTTTCCCTGGCTATCGGCAAGCGCGGACAGAACGCCCGCCTGGCCGCCAAGCTTACCGGCTGGAAAATCGACATTAAAAGTGAAACCGAAGCCGAAGATCTCGGTATCTTCTCGCCGGAGGATGCGGAAGAAATCCCAGTGACAAGCACAAGCATTGATTTAGACACAGAAGATTTGTAAAAATGAGGGTGAGCGGCTATGGTTAAAAAAATTCCCATGAGAAAATGCATTATTACTGGAGAAGAAAAGCCCAAAAAAGAGCTGGTGCGAGTCGTTCGGGACCCGGATAACACCGTTTTTGTTGACCGTTCCGGTAAAAAGAACGGCCGGGGCGCGTATTTAACAGACAGTGATGATGTGTTTTTACAGGCGAAGGCAAAGGATTCGCTGAGCCGCCATCTGAAGGTGAAAGTCTCAAGCGAAGACTACGACCGTCTCCTCGAAGAGCGCAGAGGCGCGAGTCATGAACGATAAAGCATTGTCCTTTCTTGGCCTTGCCGCGAGGGCGGGAGAACTGAAAAGCGGCGATGACACCGTTCTTAAAACTGTGCAGACCAAAAAAGCACAGCTGGTCATCGTCGCTGCGGACGCTTCTGCCAATACGATTAAAAAGTTCACGGATAAAACGGCCTTTTATTCATGCCCTTTTCGGGTTGCCGGAACGAAAGCGGATCTCGGCGCGGCGATCGGAAAAGAATCGAGAACTATTTTATCCGTCACAGAACGCGGCTTTGCCAAAAAGCTGATAAAATTAATAGATGAAGAAATAAATTAAGAAGGACGTGTAGATGGAGGAAAAACGAACAATATTCAGGAACGATATCTTTGGAAGGAAAGTGATGTCACTATGAGTAAAGTGAGAAGCAATAAAACAAGAAACACCCAGCAGGGGAACAGAGGCCCAAACAAGAAGAAGAACACCCAGAAACGCCCGGGCGGCGGCCGTAAAGAGCAGCAGGCCACACCGGAAAAAATTACGTTTGCCGGCAGTCTTTCCGTCGGGGAACTGGCAGAAAAGCTGAATAAGGAAAGCTCTGAAATCATCAAAAAATTGATGAATCTCGGCGTAATGGCGACCATCAACGAAACGCTCGAGGCAGAAACCATTGAACTGATCGCCACCGATTACGGCGTAGCGGTAGAGCAGGAGGAAGTGGTGGATGAACTCGATATCGATAACTATGTCGAGCAGGACGACCCTGCAAAGCTGCAGGAGCGCCCGCCGGTAGTAACCATTATGGGACACGTCGACCACGGGAAAACGACGCTTCTCGACTCCATCCGCCATACAAAGGTGACCTCAGGGGAAGCCGGCGGCATTACCCAGCATATCGGCGCTTATCAGGTGGAAGAAAACAACAAGCTGATTACCTTCCTTGATACGCCTGGACACGCAGCGTTTACGACGATGCGTGCGCGCGGTGCTGAAGTAACCGATATTACGGTTCTGGTTGTCGCAGCTGACGACGGTGTCATGCCGCAGACAAGAGAAGCCATCAACCACGCCAAGGCGGCAAATGTGCCAATCATTGTCGCGGTAAACAAAATGGACAAGGAAGGCGCGAACCCGGACCGGGTCATGCAGGAGCTGATGGAATTTCAATTAGTGCCGGAAGCATACGGCGGGGAAACAATCTTTGTAAACCTTTCTGCGATTCACGGGGAAGGCATTGATGAACTGCTCGAAATGATTCTGCTCGTCGCTGAAGTGGAAGACTTCAAAGCGAACCCGGACAAACGGGCACGCGGCAGCGTCGTAGAAGCAGAGCTGGATAAAGGGCGCGGCCCGGTTGCCACTCTGCTCGTTCAAAACGGCACGCTGCATGTCGGCGAGCCGATTGTCGTCGGTAACGCCTTTGGCCGGATCCGGGCAATGGTGGATGATCTTGGCCGCCAGGTGAAAAGCGCGGGACCATCCAAGCCGGTGGAAATTATCGGCCTGAACGATGTGCCGCAGGCAGGCGACCCGTTTGTCGTCTTTGAGGAAGAGAAAAAAGCCCGTCAGATTGCCGATGCGCGTAAGAGCCGGGCGAAGGATGCCGAGCGTGCACAAACCTCGAAGATCAACCTTGACGATCTGTTCAGCCAGATTCAGGAAAACGACATGAAAGAAATCAACGTGATTGTGAAAGCGGACGTGCAGGGCTCGGTGGAAGCACTTCGCGGGTCCCTTGAAAAAATAGAAGTGGAAGGCTGCAAGATCAATATCGTACACGCCGGTGCCGGCGCCATTGCAGAATCAGACGTTATCCTCGCCTCGGCCTCCAACGCGATCATTATCGGCTTCAACGTCCGTCCGGACGTAAACGCCAAGCGTACGGCGGACGCAGAAAATGTGGATCTTCGTCTCCACCAGGTTATCTACAATGCGATTGAAGAAATTGAAACAGCCATGAAGGGTATGCTCGACCCAGTCTATGAAGAGCGCGTGCTCGGACAGGTTGAGGTGCGTCAGCTGTTTAAAGTCTCCCGCGTTGGTACAATCGCCGGAAGCTATGTGCTCGAAGGCAAAATTACCCGGGACTCCAAAGTGCGTGTCGTGCGCGACGGCGTCGTGATTTTCGACGGCGGCATTAAGGACCTGAAGCGTTATAAAGACGACGCCAAGGAAGTCGCAGCCGGCTATGAGTGCGGTGTGACCCTCGAAAACTTTAACGACCTTAAAGAAGGCGACATTATGGAGCCATATATCATGGAGGAAGTTAAACGCACATGATCGGCGTCGTCCATGTAGAGTGCATGCTTTATGAAGCAAGTCATTTAAAGCAGAAACGGGCGGTGCTTCAGAGCGTAAAAACAAAGCTGAAGCAGCGCAACCTCTCCGTGGCGGAAACGGATTACCAGGAGCTTTGGCAGCGGGCAGCTCTTTCGATCGTCACCGTGCATAACGAAAAGGCCGGGGCGGAAAAAGAGCTGCAGCGTGCCATTCATATGATTGAAAGTTATACGGAATGGGAAATAACCTCCGTACACTATGAATGGTTATAGGAGGAACAGTGATGGTTAATATACGTGCTCAGCGTGTAGGAGAGCAGATTAAAAAAGAAGTATCGGATATTTTTGCGCGTGGCATCAAGGATCCGCGGGTGCAGTTTGTGACGGTGACTGACGTAGAGGTGACCGGAGATCTGCAGCAGGCAACGATCTTTGTAACGGTTCTCGGAGAAGAAAAAGACAAAGAGGAAGCGTTTCAGGGCCTCGAAAAAGCCCGGGGATTCATCCGCAGTGAAATCGGAAAACGAATCCAGCTTCGCAAAACGCCGGAAATCTTCTTTTCCTTCGATGAATCGATCGAATACGGCAACCGTATTGAATCACTTCTGCGCGATTTAAATGAGCGGGAGAAGTAGAAGAAAGAAGCTGTTTTAAAGTTGGAAAAGCTGTTGCTGACTTTGAAACAGCTTTTCCTATGTGTATGAATTCTGTAACGGAAGTGAGCGAAACAGCCCTATGATTGATGGAATCATTCCTTTGTGGAAAGAAGCAGGGGTTACGTCCCATGATTGTGTCGTGCGCGCACGCCGGCTGCTGAAAACAAAAAAAGTCGGCCATTCCGGCACGCTTGATCCATCGGTGACCGGGGTGCTCCCGCTTTGTGTCGGAAAAGCCACCAAGGCGGTGGACTACCTGCACGAAGCCCCAAAAGCGTATGAAGGAATCATCACTCTCGGGAAAACGACGACGACCGAAGACGCCGACGGGGAAACGGTGACGGCCCTTCCGGTGGAGAAAGCCCCGGCAAAGCAGAGCATCGAAGCAGCGCTTGAAGCGCTGACCGGTGCAGTGACTCAGGTGCCGCCCATGTATTCAGCCGTCAAAGTCCGGGGGCGCAAGCTGTATGAGTACGCCCGGGAAGGCATAGAGGTCGAGCGTCCCGTGCGGGAGGCCCGCATCTATGATTTCCGGCTGCTTGATATGGACGAGGCTCCGCAGGACGGAAAGTTTTCCTTTAAAGTGCAAGTGATCTGCAGCAAAGGAACCTACGTACGCACCCTGGCCGTCGACGCCGGGGAGAAGCTCGGGTATCCGGCGCACCTGCAGCAGCTCGTCCGGACCGCGTCCGGCGGATTTGGCCCGGAGCACAGCTCCACGTGGGAGGAGCTCGAAGCCCTGCTTGCCGAAGACCGTCTCGCAGACGCCGTGTACCCGGTAGACTGGGCTGTGGCCCACCTTCCCGCCATTACGGTGTCGGAAAAAACGGCAGAGCAGATCAGTCACGGGCGCGTGCTGCCGGCAGAATGGTTTCAGGAGCAGACGATGGCAGTAAAGGCAGAGAGCGGAAAGACCCTGGCCGTATATACGGCGCATCCGGACAAGCCCGGCATTTTCAAACCAAAAACAATGCTTCTTTGATAGCGTGAATGAAAGAATATCGGCAGGTGAAAATAATGGAAGTTCATCATCTTGTACATCCACATACGTTAACGGCGTCGCTTTCAAAACCGAAAGTGATGGCCCTGGGCTACTTCGACGGGGTGCACCGCGGCCACGCAGAAGTGATTGAAAAGGCCCGGCAGACAGCAGAGGACAGGGGACTGCCGCTTGCTGTTATGACCTTCCATCCGCATCCGAAGGTGGTACTATCGAAGCAGACGGAAGAAGATATGTTCTATTTGACCCCGCTTGAGGAAAAACAGCGCGTACTCGAATCACTGGGGGTGGAAGAGCTGTACATCGTGCGGTTTGACCAGGATTTTGCATCTCTCGATCCCCAGGCCTTTGTCGATGCCTACATCATTGATCTCGGCGTAAAGCATGCGGTGGCCGGGTTTGATTTTTCGTACGGAAAATTTGGCCGCGGCACGATGGAGACACTCCCGTATCATTCAAGGGACGCCTTTACGTTTTCCACCGTATCGCCGCATACCGAAGACGGAGAAAAGGTGAGCTCCACCTGGATCCGCCGGATGGTCGAAGAGGGGGAAATGGTCAAAGCCGCCCGCCTGCTCGGACGCTGGTATACATTTGAAGGCACTGTCGTCGAAGGAGAGAAACGCGGACGGACGATTGGCTTTCCAACGGCCAACATCCAGTCCGAAGAGCCGTACCTGCTTCCAAACGACGGTGTGTACGCTGTGCGTGCGCTGATCGATGGCCGCTGGTACAGGGGGATGTGCAATATCGGCTATAAGCCAACGTTTCACGACGAACGGGACGGCCCCCCGGAAATTGAAGTTCATCTGTTTGAATTCAGCGGAGACATTTACGGTAAAACGGTCCGCATTGAGTGGCGGGACCGGCTGCGCGGGGAAGTGAAATTTCCTTCCCTCGATGCGCTTGTGTCCCAGCTTCATGAAGACAAACAGTCCGCCGAGCAGGTGCTCGAGCAGGAAATCAGGGACTAAAACCTGTTTTCCCTTGCGTTTTTCCTGTTCAAAAGGTAAGATGGTTGATGTATGGAAACCACTTCTTGGCTTGCACGCGCCTCCTGCGGCTTGCGAGGAAATGGTTGAAACAAAATAACAAAAGGAGGTCGACTGAATGGCTTTAACACCAGAGCGTAAATCAGAGTTGATCGAAGAGTACAAAACACATGAAGGCGACACCGGTTCCCCGGAAGTGCAGATCGCTATTTTGACGGAGCAGATCGTTTCGTTGAACGAACACCTGCGTGAGCATAAAAAGGACCACCATTCCCGCCGCGGGCTTTTAAAAATGGTTGGGAAGCGCCGTAACCTGTTAACGTACGTTCGTAACCAGGACATTACACGCTACCGCGACATCATTAATAAACTCGGCTTGCGCCGTTAAGAATGACTGGGAAGCGGGAGGTATCTCCCGCTTTTTCTCTTACCTAAAAACAACCATGTGCATAACGTATGCGGCTGTGCGGTATAAAATGATCCCTTACGCACATCTCACAAGCTTAGCGCGTAAGCAGGCGTGGCTTCCGCGCTAAGCTTGTGCGCACGAAAGGGCTTCCTCCCAGCAGGCAGTACCGGCGGGATGGAACATTTATACCCGGACAGTCAGACGTATACGTGAAAAAACGTATAGGAGGTCCTGAAATTTGGAACAAGAAAAGAAAACCTACTCGATTGAATGGGCGGGGCAGACGCTGACCGTCGAAACAGGGCACATAGCGAAACAGGCAAACGGAGCGGTCATGATCCGCTACGGAGACACCGTGGTGCTTTCCACCGTTACGGCTTCAAAGGAACCGAAGGATCTTCCGTTCTTCCCGCTTACGGTAAATTACGAAGAGCGGCTGTACGCGGCAGGGAAAATTCCCGGCGGCTTTATTAAACGCGAAGGACGGCCAAGCGAAACAGCGGTTTTAACGAGCCGTCTGATTGACCGGCCGATCCGCCCGCTTTTCCCGGACGGCTTCCGTAACGACGTGCAGGTCATCAATATGGTGATGAGCGTGGACCAGTCCGCTTCCCCGGAGATTGCGGCTATGGTCGGTTCGTCACTTGCCCTCTCCCTGTCGGACATTCCGTTTTACGGTCCGGTTTCAGGTGCTGTTATCGGACGGGTCGACGGCGAATTTGTCGTCAATCCTTCGGAATCCGAAGCGGCGAGAAGCGACATTGAACTGACGGTTGCCGGTACGAAAGATGCCATCAACATGGTGGAAGCCGGAGCAGACGAAGTGCCGGAGGAAACAATGCTTGAAGGCATTATGTTCGGCCACGAAGAAATCAAGCGCCTGGTGGAGTTCCAGGAAGGCATCATCAGCGAGCTCGGCCAGGAGAAAATGGAAGTACAGCTGAAACAGACGGACAAAGATCTTGAAGAAACGATCCGCAGCCAGTTCCAGGACTCCGTGAAAGAAGCGGTCATGATTAACGACAAAAAAGAACGCGATGTGGCCATCCAGGAGCTGAAAACACAGATCTCCGAGCCGTATGAAGATGAGGAGCAGCACAGCGAAGTAAAAGATATCTTTGAAAAACTCGTTAAAGCGGAATTCCGCCGTCTGATCACCGAAGAGCATATCCGTCCGGACGGACGCGGCCCGGATGACATCCGCCAGCTCACGTCCGAGGTGGACATTCTGCCGCGAACGCACGGCTCCGGGCTGTTCACCCGCGGCCAGACGCAGGCGCTCAGCATCTGTACGCTTGGCGCTCTCGGAGAGGTGCAGATCATCGACGGCCTCGGCACCGAAACATCGAAGCGGTTTTTGCACCACTATAACTTCCCGAACTTCAGTGTCGGGGAAACCGGTCCGATCCGCGGGCCGGGCCGGCGGGAAATCGGCCACGGCGCTCTCGGCGAACGCGCCCTCGAAAAGGTTGTGCCTTCCGAGGAGGAATTCCCTTACACGATCCGCCTGGTGTCCGAAGTGCTTGAATCCAACGGCTCCACCTCCCAGGCGAGCATCTGCGCAAGTACGCTTGCTATGATGGACGCCGGTGTGCCGATCAAATCGCCGGTTGCCGGCATTGCGATGGGTCTTGTGAAAGAGGGCGACGACCTGGCCGTGTTAACCGACATCCAGGGCATGGAAGACGCCCTCGGCGACATGGACTTTAAAGTAGCAGGGACGGCAGACGGTGTAACGGCGCTGCAAATGGATATTAAACTCGCGGGCATTGACCGCGAAGTGCTTGAATTTGCTCTCAAACGGGCAAAAATCGCACGCATGAAAGTGCTCGAAAACATGCTTGCTACGATCAGCGAAACGCGCGGAGAGCTTTCCCCGTATGCGCCAAAAATTATGTCCATGCACATCAAACCGGATAAAATCCGTGACGTGATCGGCCCGAGCGGGAAAACGATCAATCAGATTATTGAAGATACCGGCGTAAAAATTGATATCGAGCAGGACGGCACGGTCTTTATTTCCTCGACCGAGCAGGATAAAAACGAGGAAGCGAAAAAAGTCATTGAAGATTTAATTCGTGAAGTAGAGCCCGGCGAGACGTATTTAGGAAAGGTCAAACGCGTCGAGAAGTTTGGCGCCTTCGTGGAGCTGTTTAAAGGAAAAGAAGGCCTTGTGCACATTTCCCAGCTGAACCATGAGCGCGTAAACAAAGTGGAAGACGTCGTTTCCATCGGGGACGAAGTCATGGTCAAAGTAACAGAAATAGACAATCAGGGACGGATTAACCTGTCGAGAAAAGCGTTGCTTGCAAAAGAAAGCTCCGACACACCTTCTCAGTAATCCGCTAATAGATCAGAAGGGACTTGGATTTCCAGGTCCTTTTTTTTATAAATACCGATAGAATAAAAGAAGGAGGACCAAGCAGATGGTGGAAACGAAATATCTTCCGAACGGAGTTCGGCTGGTCTCAGAGCACATTCCGCATGTACGTTCGTCCTCGCTCGGGCTGTGGATAGATGCAGGATCGAGGCAGGAACGGGCGGAGGAAAACGGGATGGCCCATTTTATTGAACATATGCTGTTTAAAGGGACAACTGAACGGAGTGCAGCAGACATTGCCGGCTACTTTGACCGCATCGGCGGGGAAATGGAAGCTTTTACGGCAAAGGACACCACCTGCCTGCAGGCCACTGTACTCGATGAACACGCGGAACAGACGGCCGAAGTGTTTGCCGATATGTTTTTTCATTCCCGTTTTAATCCGGAGGACGTGGAAAAAGAACGTAATGTGATTTTGGAGGAAATCAGCATGGTGGAGGACACGCCGGATGATATTATTCACGATATGCTCTGGCAGGCTTCCTACGGCAGCCATCCGCTGGCCCGCCCGATCCTCGGCACACGGCCGGTGCTCCGTGAGATAACCCGGGAGCGCCTGCTTGATTTTTTCCATGACCATTATACGCCGGAGCGCCTTGTTATTTCGGCTGCCGGTAATGTGAGCGGGGAGCTCCTTGCCTGCCTTGAGCGTTTATTTGACGGCTGGGGACACGGCCGCCGGGCGGAAAACCGGGAGGAAACAGCCGTGTTTGTTCCGGGAAGAGAAGTGAGAAACAGGGAGACCGAACAGGCCCACCTGTGTCTGGGCTTTCCCGGCGTTTCCCGCTTTCATGAGCATTATTTTGCAGAGGTGCTCTGGAATAACCTGCTCGGTGGCTCGATGAGCAGCCGCCTGTTCCAGGAAGTCCGGGAGGAGCGGGGTCTGGCATATTCCATCTTTTCTTCGTTTGAAGCCTTTGAACGTACTGGCTTTCATACGATTTACAGTGCAGCGGCGCCGGAACGGGTGGAGGAGCTGCTCGAAACAGTTGATGGGCTGTTTGAACGTTTATCCGCTGGAAATATTAAAGAAGCGGAAATTGAAAACCACCGGTCACAGCTGAAATCGGCTTTTGTGCTGGGGCTGGAGTCGTCAGCGGCCCGCATGGCCCGGAACGCAAGAAACGAAATGCTGTTTGGCCGGCACCCCGGAATCGATGAGACCCTGGACAGGCTCAGCAGTGTGCAGCTCGAACACGTCGAAAAGCGGGGGATTGCGATGATGCGGACGCCGCCGAGCGCTTCACTTATCCAGCCAAATGGCCATGTGCCGGAGCTATTGAAGAAAAACAGCTCCAATTTCAGTGTGAGCATCGAAGAATAAGCCATAATTGCCCTTTTCAGTGCTGACAAGTGTGGTAAAATAAAGCAAAGTTTGTTTTAATAAATGTGAAATGGATGAACCAGAAAGGGAGAATGAATATGTCTAACGAAACATATACTGTAGCGGTCGTAGGCGCAACCGGCGCCGTTGGCCAGCAGATGCTGAAAACTTTAGAAAATAAAAATTTCCCTGTCGGAGACCTGAAGCTTTTATCCTCGAGTCGCTCCGCCGGTAAAAAAATGACGTTCAAGGGTAAGGAATATACGATTGAGGAAGCAACCCCGGAATCGTTTGAAGGCGTACAGATCGCCCTGTTTTCCGCTGGCGGATCCATATCCAAGGCGCTGGCTCCGGAGGCAGTTAAACGGGGTGCGATTGTCGTCGACAACACGAGTGCCTACCGGATGGACCCGGATACGCCGCTTGTTGTGCCGGAAGTGAATGAAGAAGACCTGCACAGCCATAATGGTATTATCGCAAATCCAAACTGCTCGACAATCCAGATGGCGGTGGCGCTTGAGCCGATCCGTCAGAAATACGGACTGAAAAAAGTGATTGTCTCCACGTATCAGGCTGTATCCGGTGCAGGGCTTGACGCGGTCGATGAAATGAACACCCAGTCGACAGCAGTACTGAACGGTGAAGAAGCAGAAGCAAACCTTATGCCTGTCAGCGGGGACAAAAAGCACTACCAGATCGCTTTCAATGCGATCCCGCAGATCGACAAATTCGAGGACAACGGCTATACGTTTGAAGAGATGAAAATGATCAATGAAACGAAAAAGATTCTTCATATGGACGATCTCCCGGTAGCAGCAACATGTGTACGCCTTCCAGTCGCTACAGGCCACTCGGAGTCGGTATATATTGAAACAGAAACCGGCAACCCGGATGTCAAAGAGCTGCAGCAGACACTGTCCGAAGGCGAAGGCATTACCCTTCAGGATGATCCAGCCAATCAGGTGTATCCAATGGCTGTTAACAGCGTTGGCCTGCCGGATGTATTTGTCGGCCGTATCCGCCGTGACCTTGACCGTGAAAACGCGTACCATTTCTGGGTCGTATCGGATAATCTCTTGAAAGGCGCCGCTTATAACTCGGTACAGATTGCCGAAAGCCTGATTCGCCTTAATTTAATCAAATAACCTGTGAGGGAGCCGGACCGATGAATATAATCGTTCAAAAATTTGGCGGTACGTCTGTAAAAACGAAGGAGCTGCGCGAGCAGGCCGCCGGCCATATCGAAGACGCGGTGCGTGAGGGCTATAAGGTGGTGGTGGTCGTTTCTGCCATGGGCCGGAGCGGGGATCCTTACGCCACCGACACCCTTCTCAGCCTGATTGATGAAAGCGCGCCGGGAGAAGGCGGAGCCGAACGCGACCTGCTGGTATCGTGCGGTGAAACCATATCCGCCGTTGTGTTTACGGAGCTTCTGCGCTCAAAGCAGCTGAAGGCCGCTGCCCTAAATGGGGCGCAGGCCGGGTTTATTACCGACAGCAATCACGGCAACGCCAAAATCATTGATATGCGCACAGAAAAAGTGGAGCAGCTGCTTGTCACCCACGACGCTGTTGTTGTTACCGGCTTTCAGGGTGTCAGCGAGGACGGAATGGTTACGACGCTTGGACGCGGCGGCAGCGATACGTCAGCGACTGCGCTCGGCACAGCCTTAAAGGCCGAATGGGTGGACATCTTCACCGACGTCGAAGGCATGATGACAGCGGACCCCCGTGTGGTCGAGGACGCTAGACTGCTTTCCACCGTCACCTATCAGGAAATCTGTAACATGGCATACCAGGGGGCAAAAGTCATTCACCCCCGCGCAGTTGAAATTGCGATGCAGGGGAAAGTCCCGATCCGTATCCGGTCGACGTCGACCAAGGAGCCGGGTACGCTGATTACGTCCATGCTCGGCAGCGCTCCGGGCCGGGAGGTGGCTGAGCGCCTGATCACCGGCATCGCCCACATTCCGTCGCTCACCCAGATCAGTGTTGCGGCGGATCCGGCACAGGCAGAAGATATGCATGCCCGCGTATTTCAGCGGATGGAGAGTCTCGGTTTGAGCGTGGATTTTATTAATATCGGGCTCGAAAGCGCCGTGTTCACCGTGCCGGACCCGCATGCAAAAATAGCGGTTGATGCTCTTGAAGAGGACGGCTGGAGCATTTCAGCGGTGCCTCGCTGCGCTAAAGTCAGCGTTGTCGGAGCCGGTATGACTGGAGTGCCGGGTGTTGCTTCCAAAATTGTCACCGCGCTGTCAGAAGCCGGCGTGCCGATTTTACAGTCGGCGGATTCGCATACGACCATCTGGGCGCTGGTGCGGGAGCAGGATACAGATAAAGCTGTGTCCGCCCTTCACCGCGTATTTGATCTTGGACGTGCCGGTGTACGTCCCCCATCTGTTTCCTAGTAAGCTGCAGAGGCTCATCACGATCCGCACCAACTCCCTGCAGATGAGAGAAAGGAGCCGACCTATGGCTTTTGGACAGTTACTTACAGCAATGGTTACACCTTTTCATGAAAATGGCGACATTCACTGGGAGCAAGTCGAACAGCTGACGGAACATTTGATTGCGACAAAAAGCGACGGTGTTGTTGTAGCCGGCACCACCGGAGAATCCCCGACGCTCAGCAGTGAAGAGAAGCTGCAGCTGTTCCGACGGGTGAAAGACATTGCCGGCAGCCGGATGGATGTGATCGGCGGCGTCGGTACGAACAATACGGCGTACTCCGCCGACCTGGCAAACGAGGCGACCAAGATCGGCATTGACGGCCTGATGGCAGTGACCCCGTATTACAACAAGCCGAACCAGGAAGGCATGTATCAGCACTTTCAGCGGATTGCCGCAGCCACGACGCTGCCCTTGATGATATATAACATTCCGGGGCGCTGCATCGTTAATCTGCTGCCGGAAACGCTGCTCCGGCTTGCGGAGATTTCCAATATTACGTCAGTGAAAGAGGCGTGCGGGAACCTTGATCAGATTTCGCACTTTCTGTCTTCCGCGCCTAAGGACTTCCAGCTGTTCAGCGGCGATGATTCGCTGACGCTCCCGACGCTTTCGGTCGGCGGCGACGGAGTGGTATCTGTAGCGGCGCACATTGCCGGGGAGGATCTGCAGCAGATGATGACGGATTTCTTTTCCGGGAACGTGCAGCGGGCAGCGGAAGCGCACCGGACGCTCCTTCCGAAGATGCGGGCCTGCTTTATGGCCCCGAACCCGTCTCCGGTAAAGGCTATGCTTGAACAGATGGGCATTACCGGCCGCTACACCCGTCTGCCGCTCGTGCCGCTGACGGATGCCGAAATCCGCCAGCTTGAACAGTGGTTCACTGCCGCTTCCTAACGGTTATTTCTATCAGGACACCGCCAGCCCCGCTGCCGGTGTCCTGTTTTATATACATAAAAAAATGCTGAAGAAATCGCCGGTGCCAGGCTGCTCAAAATGACTGAGCGCAATAGTTTCTCTTGTATTTCAAAAACCGCCTGGGTTATACTGAGTATAAGTGATTTGTGCGGAAACCATTCACTCAAAGGGAAAAATGTTTCTTTTTGGGGCCGTAAATCGACGTCAGCAATAATTCATTTTTAATTTAGGAGGAAATATACTTTGGCCACACAAGCGAATGGTAACGTTCGTGTTTTTTCCCTTGGCGGTATCGGGGAAATCGGAAAAAATATGTACGTTATAGAATCAGAACAGGACATGATTGTCATAGACGCAGGACTAATGTTTCCAGAAGATGACATGCTCGGAATTGATATCGTCATTCCGGATATTTCATACTTAACACAGAACAAGGAAAAACTCCGCGGCATCTTTTTAACCCACGGACACGAAGACCATATCGGAGCTCTGACCTACATTCTCCGCCAGGTGCACGTGCCAATCTACGGCACCAAGCTTACGCTCGGCATCGTGGAGTCATACGTGAAAGAAAAAGGTCTCCGGAAGAAACCGGATTTCCGTGTGGTGCACGACAACAGTGTGATCCAGACCGGACAGCTGAAGACAAGCTTTTTCCGGACGAACCACAGCATCCCGGATTCGGTCGGCATGGTCGTGCAGACGCCGGAAGGCGTTATTGTCCATACCGGTGATTTCAAATTTGACCAGACGCCGGTGGACGGGCAGTACACGAGCCTTGATAAATTGACCGAGATCGGCAAAAAGGGCGTTCTCTGTCTGCTTTCCGACAGCATTAACGCGGAAGTGCCGGGTGTGAGTCCGTCTGAAGCGATTGCCGGAAACGGGATCATGGATATCTTTTTAGAAACCGAAGGACGGATCGTCATTACAACCTTTGCGACGAACATCCACCGCATTCAGCAGGTGATCCAGGCAGCGGAGGAAAGCGGCCGCAGGATTGCCGTTAACGGCCAGGCAATGGAAAAAACGATTGAAATTTCGCGCCGGCTCGGCTATCTCGATGCCGAAGACGACATTTTCATCACGACCGACCAGGTCGAGGACATGGACCCGAAAAAAGTAGCTATTTTATGCACGGGCAGTCAGGGCGAACCGGTCTCTGCACTGATGAATATGGCGAAGGGCGAGGATGATAATTTAACCATTGAAGAAGGCGACATGGTTATTATCGCCGCCAACCCGGTAGCCGGGAACGAAAAAACGGTGTCGCAGACGATCGATTTTCTTTACCAGATCGGCGCAGAGGTCGTTATGGGCGAAAATGTGCACTCCTCCGGCCACGCCCGTCAGGAAGAGCTCAAAATGATGCTGAACCTGGTGAAGCCGCAGTACTTTATTCCAGTGCACGGCGAGTACCGGATGCAATTTGTGCACGGGGAACTTGCGGAAGAAACCGGCATGGATCCAAACAACGTCTTTCTGCTTGATAAAGGGGAGGTCGTGGAATTCAGCAAAGGCAAAGCCGTAAAAACCGGCAAAGTACCGGCCGGCAACGTCTTAATTGACGGCCTCGGCATCGGCGATGTGGGCAACATTGTCCTCCGCGACCGCCGCCTGCTGTCCGAAGACGGCATTCTCGTCGTCGTCGTGACACTCAGCAAAAAATCCGGCACCATCGTAAGCGGTCCTGATATTATTTCACGCGGCTTCGTTTACGTGCGCGAATCCGAAGAACTGATGGAAAAAGCGCATAAAAAAGTATCCGAAACGCTGGAAAAATCGATCAGCGAAAATGTAAGCGAATGGTCGACGCTCAAAAGCAGCATCCGGGATTCCATGAGCCGTTTTCTGTTTGAAAAAACCAAACGGCGCCCGATGATTCTGCCGATTATTATGGAAATTTAAAAGCACGCGAAAAGCTTGCCATGACACACCCCTGCATTAGCCAGTTTGGCGGGCAGGGGGTGTTTTATTGAATAGAGTTTTTTTCGGGGAGAAAGGAGCCAAACCATGGCAAAAACGGCGAAGCGGAAGAAAAAACGAACCTCGTCGAACAGAAGCAGGCAGCCGGCGTTTTCATGGCCGGCGCTTGCGGCAGCACTGCTCGCCCTCATATCGCTCGGCGGCTGGGGGTGGGCCGGACAGCTGCTGCGGTCCGGTTCTCAGTGGCTCACTGGAGACCTCTGGTGGATATTGAACCTGTTTATACTAGCTTTTTCCACGGTCTGGATGATCAACCGGAACATAGTGAAGCAATTTCCGGTGCGGTGGACAGGCGGCGCCCTTCTTTTCCTGGGGGTGCTTCTCTTTACGGAGGTTCGCTGGGCTTCGGGTCTCAATGAGCCGGCGATTTCTGTTTTTATGGAAACGTTCGGCCGTGACGGCTGGCTCGACCGCTCCGGAGCAGCCTCTATCGGAGGCGGCACGATCGGGGCTCTTATCTACGATGCTGTTCATTTTCTGATCGGGACAGCCGGAGCTTATATTGTGTCCGTGCTTCTCATGATCGCAGGACTTTTTTTACTTATGCAGTGGTCTTTTCAACATACAATGCAGACAGGCGGAGCATGGGTGGCCCGTACCTCCAGACAGGGAGCGGCTCAGGCGGTCGAAAAAGGAAAACAGCGCCGGGCGGAACGAAAAAAGCAAAAAGAAGCCCGGGAAAAAGAAACACCGGCCCAGGCTGCGCCGAAGCAGAAGGAGACGCCTGAAGCACCTGTGGAAAAGCCGAAGGAAGGCGCAGAAAAGCCGAAAATCTTCTCGTTTACCGAACAGGCTTACCAGGAGCCGCCGGCGGCCAAAGAGGCACCGAAGCCCGAGGAGCCCGCGCGAAAAAAAGAAGCGCCGGCGCCGGAGGCAGTCGAGGCTCCGGCCGAAGCCGGACCCGACGTGGACCGCTCGGATATGCTGAGCGTCACCGAGGGGGAAACGGAGAACAAAAATTATCAGCTGCCGGCTCTTACGATGCTCTCAGCACCGAAAAATCAGAACCAGCAGCAGGAGCGTTCGCAGATTTCAGCTAACGCTAAAAAGCTCGAGGAAACCCTGCAGAGCTTTGGAGTGAAGGCGAACGTCTCGGAGGTGCATTTAGGGCCTGCGGTAACCAAATACGAAATCCAGCCGGCCGTTGGGGTGAAGGTCAGCAAGATTGTGAACCTCTCCGATGATATCGCGCTCGCGCTCGCGGCACGGGACATCCGGATTGAAGCGCCGATTCCGGGCAAATCCGCCGTCGGCATTGAAGTACCGAACCAGGAGGTGGCGATGGTGACGCTCCGGGAGGTGCTCGAGTCGCTTGAGAAAAAGGACGACCATGTGCTTGATGTCGCGCTCGGCCGGGACATTTCCGGCGAACCGATTCTTGCCTCCCTGCATAAAATGCCGCACCTGCTTGTCGCCGGGGCGACGGGAAGCGGAAAAAGTGTCTGCATCAACGGCATCATTACGAGTATCCTGATGCGCGCGCGTCCGCATGAAGTGAAGCTGTTGATGATTGACCCAAAAATGGTGGAGCTGAACGTGTATAATGGTATCCCCCATCTGATGGCTCCGGTCGTTACTGAACCGAAGAAGGCAGCCCAGGCGCTGAAAAAAGTGGTGGCCGAAATGGAACGCCGCTACGATCTGTTTTCGCACACCGGTACGAGAAACCTTGAAGGCTACAACGAATGGATTCGAAAGCAGAACGATAAAGGCGGGGCCAAGCAGCCCGAGCTTCCGTACATTGTCGTTATTGTCGACGAGCTTGCCGACCTGATGATGGTGGCCTCAAGTGAGGTGGAGGATGCGATTACGCGTCTTGCCCAGATGGCACGTGCGGCCGGCATTCATATGATTATCGCGACCCAGCGTCCGTCCGTGGACGTCATTACCGGGGTTATCAAAGCGAACATTCCGTCGCGGATAGCGTTCGGGGTATCGAGCCAGACGGACTCCCGGACGATTCTTGACAGCGGTGGAGCGGAAAAGCTGGTCGGCAAAGGCGATATGCTTTTTTCCCCGATCGGCTCCAACAAGTCGACCCGGGTGCAGGGGGCGTTTGTGTCCGACCATGAAGTGGAACAGGTGGTAGAGGCTGTCGTTGCCCAGCAGAAAGCCAAGTACCAGGAGGAAATGATTCCCGACGAGCAGCCGGCGCAGGCCGAACGGCCGAGCGACGAGCTGTTTGACGAAGCGGTGGATATGATTCTGCAGATGCAGAGTGCATCGGTATCGATGCTGCAGCGCCGGTTCCGCATCGGCTACACGCGGGCAGCCCGCCTGATTGATGAAATGGAAGACCGCGGCATTGTCGGGCCGTACGGCGGCAGCAAGCCGCGTGAAGTGCTCGGCGATACCCGCGGCGGAAGCGGCGAACCGGCCGAAGAAAAGGAAGATACGCACCATAGTTGAGGAGGATTTTGATGCAGCCAGTGACGACGAACACCAATATTCCGGTGCATTTATTTCAAACGAAGCAGTTTAAAACAACGGCTGTCATTATGCAGTGCCGCGCCCCGCTGTCCGAACATACTGCAGCGGGCCGGGCGCTGCTGGCCAGAGTGCTGAAAAAAGGGAGTCTGCGCTACCCGTCGCAGTCCCATATAAAAGAAAAGCTCGATGACCTGTACGGCGCCACGTTCAGCGTGGACGTCGGCAAACGCGGCAATTACCATGTGATGAGCTTTCGCATGGAATTTGTCAACGAACAGTATCTTCCGGCGCAGGAGGACCTGTTTGCTGAAGCGACCGCATTTTTAGCGGAGATGGTGCATGCACCGCTCGCAGAGAACCGCGCGTTCAACCCGAAAATTGTCGAGGAGGAAAAACGAACGCTGCTGCAGAAAATCAATACGATTTATGATGAAAAGGACCGCTACGCCAACATGCGTCTTGTACAGGAAATGTGCAGCGCAGAAGCGTATTCGGTGCATCCGATCGGCGATGCCCACCGGATGGAGGCACTCGATGAACAGAAGCTCTACGACGTATACGAGCAGTTTCTCGCGGAAGACGCGATTGATGTCTACGTGGTCGGCGACGTGGAGTCGTACGACGTTGAGGCAGTCACAGGCCCGTTTCCGGAACGAAGCAGCCTGCCGCCGGTCGAAGACGGCGCAGAACGTCCGCCGCGTGTGCGCTACGTGGAAGAGTCGGATGACATTCACCAGGGCAAGCTGCAGCTCGGCTACCGGACGACGATTACCCAGAACGATCCGCAGTTTGCCGCGATGCAGGTAACGAACGGCCTGTTCGGCGGCTTTCCGCACTCGAAGCTTTTTCAGGAGGTGCGTGAAAAACGGAGCCTCGCCTATTACGTTGCTTCCCGCTACGAAAGTCAGAAGGGGCTGGTCATGGTGATGACCGGCATTGAAAAAGAGCAGTACGAGCAGGTGAAAGAAGTGATCGGTGAACAGCTGCAGGCGCTGCAGCAGGAGCCCGTCTCAAACGAACTCCTGGCCCAGACGAAGGGTATGCTTATCAACCAGATCCGCGAAACTACCGACGCTCCGGGCGGGCTGGCTGCCCTTCATTTTCAGGGTAAAATGGCGGGCCGCGTCCGTCCGATTGAAACATGGATTGAAGAAATTGAGCAGGTGAGCGCAGAGGACGTGCTTGCATGCGCGAATTCAATCGTACTTGATACCGTATTTTTCCTACACGGAAAGGAAGATGAAGATGCAGAAACAACAGTATGATCAGCTGCAGGAAACCGTCTACTCGGAGGTCATGCCAAACGGCCTCCGGGTGTACGTGCTTCCGAAGCAGGGATTCAGTAAAACGTTTGCCACCTTTACGACCGACTACGGCTCCATCGACAACGCCTTCGTGCCGATCGGACAGAAGCAGAGCGTGCAGGTGCCGGACGGCATCGCTCATTTTCTGGAGCACAAAATGTTTGAAGACGAAGAAGGCGACGTATTCGACACGTTCGGCAAACAGGGCGCTTCGGCCAATGCGTTCACGTCCTTCACGCGTACGGCGTATTTGTTTTCAAGCACCAATGATACCGCGGTGAATCTGCATACGCTGCTCGACTTTGTGCAGCATCCGTATTTCACCGAGGAGAGCGTAGAAAAAGAAAAGGGCATTATTGGCCAGGAAATCAGCATGTATGACGATGATGCCGACTGGCGCCTGTTTTTCCAGCTGCTCGGCAATCTGTATCACCGCCATCCGGCCCGGATTGATATTGCCGGCACGGCTGAGTCCATCAGCCGGATCACAAAGGATGACCTGTACACGTGCTATCATACGTTTTACCATCCGGCGAACATGATTTTATACGTGGCTGGCGCAGTGGAGCCGCAGGAGATTTTTGAACTCGTGCGAAGCAACCAGGCGCAGAAGGAATTTACACCGATGGATCACGTGGAGCGTATTGAAGTGGATGAGCCGGCGACGGCGCTTCATTCCAAGGCGGTCGAAAAGATGAGCATCCGCCTGCCGAAGGTGCTTCTCGGCTACAAGCTGTCGCTTCACAGCGAAACGGACAACCTGCTTTATCAGGAAGCCCGGCTCGAGCTGCTGCTTGAAACGCTGTTTGGGGAAGGCTCAGAGGCGTATGAAACGCTGTACTCTGAAGGGCTGATCGATGACAGCTTTTCAAGCGAGGCGATGATTGAGCGTTCGTTTTCACTCGCGGCGTTTGGCGGCAACACGCCGAAGCCGGAAGAAACCGAAGCCCGGATTCTGGACATTATCGAACACGCGCAGACCGACGGAATGGACGAACGCCGCTTTGAACGGATGCGTAAAAAGCTGCTCGGCCAGCTCGTCAAGCAGCTGAATTCCACCGAGTTTCTCGCCACCGAAGGCACACGCTACGCGTTTCACGGCGCTTCGGTTATGGACGCGGTGGAGATCATGCAGCAGGTGACGTTTGACGATATTTCCAACCTGCTGGAGAGCGAATTCCGCATCGACAACCGAACGACATCCATTATCGACCAGAAGGCTGAAGCAGATGCCTGACTGGACGCTCGTTACCGGAGCAAGCGGAGCGATTGGAGGAGCAGCAGCCGAACGGCTCGCTGCCTCCGGCCGTCCGCTTCTGCTTCATTATTGCAGGGGAAGTGAACGCGCAGAACAGACAGCGGAGCGCTGCCGCCAGAACGGGCAGCAGGCAGAAGCAGTCTACGGGGATCTTGCCACTGAGGCAGGCCAGGAGGCATTTATGGCCCGACTGCCGAAAAATATTGATACTTATATTCATGCTGCAGGCATGGAGGAATACATACTGTTTCAGGAAACCACCTATGCGCACCGAAATGCCATTATTCAGACAAATGCGATGAGCGCGATGGCTGTCAGCCGTGCTCTTCTTCCGGAAATGCTCACCGCCAGGCGCGGGACAATCGTTTTCGTAAGCTCCGTCTGGGCCCGGGAAGGGGCAGCAATGGAATCCACCTATGCAGCGGCGAAGGGCATGCTTGAATCCTTCACCCGGTCGCTCGCCAAAGAAACCGGCCCGTCCGGGGTGCGCGTAAATGCCGTGGCACCGGGGGCGGTCGCCTCTCCGATGCTCGGCCATTTAACGGAGGAAGAACAGCAGGAAGTCGCCGGGCGTGTATCGCTTGGGCGGATCGGTACGCCGGAGGAAGTGGCAGGCGCGGTCGCGTTTTTATGCTCGAAGGATGCCGCTTATGTGCACGGGGAAGTGCTCCGCGTGGACGGTTTATTTCCGTCCTGAAACCCCCGTCGTCTGCTGTTCAAATGGGAAAAAATGACGTACAATAAAAGCAGTAGAGACAAAGAAGGGGGACGTCTGATGGCTGGCAACGAATGGTACGTGGAATACGAAATTCATCAAAACCGCCCCGGCCTGCTCGGGGATATTTCTTCGCTGCTCGGTATGCTTGCAATCAATATCGTGACCATCAACGGGGTGGAGGGCAACCGCCGGGGGCTGCTTCTGCGCTGCGACAGCTTTGACCGCATCCAGCGGCTTCGCGCCATCCTTGATACGATTCAAATCATTTCCGTGCGTAAGGTCAAACAGCCGGGGCTCCGCGAACGGCTCGCTGTCAGGCACGGGCGCTACATTGAGCGCGATGCCGATGACCGGAAAACGTTCCGTTTCGTTCGTCCGGATCTCGGACTCCTCGTCGATTTTATGGCCGAGCTGTTCAAAAAGGATCGTCATTATCTTGTCGGTATCCGGGGGATGCCACGGGTCGGAAAGACTGAATCGTTGGTAGCCGCGAGCGTATGTGCCAATAAACGCTGGACGTTTGTGTCATCGACGCTTCTGCGCCAGACGATGCGCACCCAGCTCGGCGACGACGAACGAACAAACAGCCACGTGTTTATTATCGACGGGATTGTCACCACGATGCGTGCGGCGCGGAAACATCGCGACCTGGTAGAGGAGATCATGCGGCTGCCCGCAGTCAAAGTCGTGGAGCATCCGGATATCTTCATCCGTGAAACGTCGTATACGGCGGATGATTTTGACTGCATGATTGAGCTCAGAAATGATGAAAGCCAGGTGATCTCGTACGATACAGTGGATTCCGGCTTTTCGTCGTTTGATATTAGTTAACGTGAAAGAGGCAGGTGAGCCGTTATGGCAGAGTTAGGACCGTACCTTCGCGGTGAACGCGAGCGCCAGGGAGCAAGCCTCGAGCTGATGCAGCAGCGCACGAAAATCCAGCGAAGGTATTTGCAGGCGATTGAAACCGGTGATTACGGGGCGCTGCCGGGGGCTTTTTATGCCCGGGCGTTCATCCGCAGCTACGCCGAAGCGCTCGGCCTGAACGCCGAGGAGGTTTTCCAACAGTATGGCCATGAACTCCCGGCGCCAAAGCAGCAGCCGACAGAGATGCCGTCGCGGGCGTCAAGACAGCAGACGCGAAGCAGAAGCCAGCAGAAGCGGCCGCAGCAGAAACAGAAAAAAACATCCTTCCTGCTCTCTATTTTTGCGCTTATTTTTCTTCTTATCATCGGGGCAGGGATCTGGGTGTTATTCCAGAATGTAAGCAGCGATACAGAGACCCAGCAGCAGAGCAACGAAGGGACCGGCGTCCAGTTTGAGTCCGGGTCTCCGGAAGAAGACAGCGGAGCTGCAGAGGAGAGTGCAGAAAGGACTCCGGAAAACAACGGGGGCTCCGGCGGGGGAGAAGACGAAAATGCTGAAGAAGAGGAAAGCCAGGACACCGATGTGCAGCTGGAGGAGACCTCCTCGGACGGAGACAATTCGTCGTATGACGTGATCGGGGCGGAAGCGTTTGAGCTTACGATGAGCTTCAGCGGCAACTCCTATGTGGATATAACGGATGCAGACGGCGAGATGCTCGATATGTTTGCAGAGCAGGCCGAGGGAGATGAGCTTGAAGAAACGTACGAGGCAGAAGAAATCACCGTCAACGTCGGCAACACGAACAACATGGAGCTGACTGTCAACGGCCGGGACTTTTCCTATCCTTCAGATGGCACCCACCAGGTTATTACGTTTACGACAGTGCCAGAAGAATAAATCCGGCCTTCGCTTCTGAAATGTTCAGAACGAAGGCTTTGCTTTGCCATAAACAAATTGTGCGTTTTGTTCCATGAGAAAAAAAGATATGTGATACAATATGAAAGACTGGA
Source organism: Marinococcus sp. LNSP9103-4 (assembly GCF_056034345.1). Classification (NCBI taxonomy): domain Bacteria; kingdom Bacillati; phylum Bacillota; class Bacilli; order Caryophanales; family Bacillaceae; genus Marinococcus; species Marinococcus sp. LNSP9103-4. Next base: position 190,126 of record NZ_JBQLIA010000005.1, read on the forward strand.
ATGTGGACGGAACAGCACGATTTGCAAGTAGGAGGACGCCCATGAACTTACCTAATAAAATTACAATTGCCCGTGTGTTGATGATTCCGTTATTTGTGATCGCCGTACTGGTGCCTTTTCCGTTTGGCACCTGGCCGGTAGGAAATGCCGATCTGCCGGTGCATCACTTCATCGGGGCGGTCATCTTTGCGATCGCGGCCGGCTCCGACTGGCTCGACGGCTATATTGCAAGAAAGTACAGCCTGGTGACCTCGTTTGGCAAATTTCTGGACCCTCTCGCGGACAAGCTGCTCGTTACGGCGGCACTGCTTGTGCTGATTGACATTTCCATGCTTGCGTCCTGGATGGCCATTATTATTTTAAGCCGCGAATTTGCGGTTACCGGCGTTCGGCTGGTGGCTGCCGGGGAAGGAAATGTTATCGCAGCAAGCGGACTCGGAAAATGGAAAACCACATTCCAAATGGTTGCTATCGTGGTGCTCTTGCTTCATCACTTTCCATTTTCCTATGTCGGCTTCCCGGCGGGTGACGTCCTCATGTGGATTGCTGTTATTCTAACCATCATATCCGGCGTTGATTATTTCTGGAAAAACCGCGCCGTGATTATGAAGACGATGTAAGCTGTATCGGAGGAACGTGTAATGAACGCTGAAATTATTGCAGTAGGAACAGAGCTTCTGTTGGGCCAAATTGCCAACACGAACGGCCAGTATTTATCGAAGGAATTAGCTTCCCTCGGGGTGAATGTTTTCCGCCATACGGTGGTCGGGGACAATGAAGCCCGGATGCATGAAGCCATCGGGGAAGCCTCCGAACGGGCGGATATCGTCATCCTGACGGGTGGTCTCGGACCGACGCAGGACGACATTACGAAAGACGTGGTGGCCGGCTTTACCGGCCGGAAGCTGCTCGTGCACGAAGCATCAGCGCAAAAGATCAGGGACTATTACGACCGGACGGGCCGGGAGATGCCTGCGTCCAATATGCGCCAGGCACACTACGCGGAGAACAGCACGGTGTTTTTTAACCAGAACGGAATGGCCTGCGGGATGGCGGTCGAAGAAAACGGCACGCATTACGTTTTAATCCCCGGGCCGCCCCGGGAAATGAAATCCATGTACAAGTATGACGTTGAGCCTTACGTGGCGGCGCTTGCCGGGAGCGGCAGGCTCGTTTCGTCCCGGGTGCTCCGTTTTTACGGCATCGGGGAATCCTCGCTCGAGGAGGAGCTGCAGGATTTGATCGAAGCCCAGACGAATCCGACGATCGCCCCTCTGGCTGGCGACGGCGAAGTTACGCTCCGGCTGACCGCGGCTGCCGCGACGGAAAACGAAGCCGTGCAGATGATTGACGGCATTGAGAAGCAGGTGCTTGGACGTGTCGGGGAGCATTTTTACGGCTATGATGACGATTCGGTCTTTAACCATACGGTCGAGGTGCTGAAAGGGCGATCCCAGACGATCGCTTCGGCAGAAAGCCTGACCGGCGGCTGGTTTGCGAAATCCATCGTGGACATCCCAGGCGCCTCGAGCGTATTTCAGGGCTCGGTCACGACGTATTCCAAAGCAGCCAAGCAGCACATTCTCGGCATTGACCGGCCGCTGCTCGACGAAGAGGGCGCCGTGAGCGCAGCCTGCGCAGAAGCAATGGCCGAAAAAGTGAAGAAAAAATTCAACACCGACGTCGGTATTTCATTTACCGGTGTCGCCGGGCCGGACCTTGATGAAGGGAAGGAGCCCGGACTAGTCTGGATAGGAATTTCCGGACCGCAGGGAACGATCTCAAAACAAATTCACATCGCCGGCACCAGGGATCGTGTCCGCTTTATGGCTTTATATGAAGGGTGCCGATTGTTATGGAAAGAAAAGGTGGTAGAAAATGACAACATTCAATGATTTTCAAATGAAGGACGAAATTAAGCAGGCTGTACGGGAGATGGGCTTTGAGGAACCGTCCCCGGTACAGGAAAAAGCGATTCCCGATGCCCTCGAGCAGAAGGATCTGATCGGACAGGCGCAGACCGGTACCGGTAAAACGGCGGCGTTTGGCATTCCGATTTTAAATAAAGTGACCGAGGAGCCGCACGTGCAGTCAATTATCATTACCCCGACCCGCGAGCTGGCCATTCAGGTATCGTCGGAAATCCAGAAGCTCTCCAAGCATTTAAACATCCGTTCGCTGCCAATTTACGGCGGCCAGTCGATCGGCCATCAGATTAAAGCGCTCAAGCAGGGCGTGCAGATTGTCATCGGTACGCCGGGCCGGGTGCAGGATCATCTTCGCCGCAAAACGCTGCAGCTCGACAAAGTTAATACTGTCGTGCTCGACGAAGCGGACGAAATGCTCGACATGGGCTTTGTGGAAGACATTGAAGCGATTTTAAAACAGGTGAACGTCGACCGGCAGACGCTGCTGTTCTCGGCGACAATGCCGCCGGCGATCCGCAAGCTGTCGAAAAAATACATGGTGGATCCGGTGACGGTTTCCATCAACAAAAGTGAAGTGACGGCACCAAACATCGAGCAGTCGTACTTTAAGGTGCTCGAGCGCAACAAGCAGGATTCGCTCTGCCGGATTCTCGATGCGCGCGACCCGGATCTTGGCATTATTTTCTGCCGGACGAAAAAAGGTGTGGCTGACTTGACAGAAATTCTGCAGGCCCGGGGCTACCTCGCAGACGGGCTGCACGGGGATCTGACCCAGCAGCACCGCGACGCTGTTATGAACAAATTCCGCAATGGGGCGATCGAATTTCTCGTCGCCACGGATGTCGCCGCCCGCGGCATTGACGTTCAGAATGTAACGCACGTGATCAACTACGACATTCCGCAGGACCCGGAAAGCTACGTGCACCGCATCGGCCGCACAGGCAGAGCCGGACGCAAGGGAGAAGCACTGACGCTTGTGACCCCTCGCGAAATGAAGCATCTGCGTTCGATCGAGTCAGAAATCAAAATGTATATTCCATCGCACCGGGTGCCGACCATCGAAGAAGTGGTGGAAAAGCAGCAGGAAGCATGGAAGCGCCAGATCGCCTCGCAGATGGAGGAGGAGTCGGAGCTCAGCCTCTTTAATGAGATTACGGACGAGCTTCTTAATGAGTATGATCCGAAGGACGTGGTCCGCTCGCTGATGAAGCTGAACTTTGCCTCCACCGTCAGCGAATCCGAAGAAAGCAGCGGCTTTGGTGAAACCGGCGGCGCCCGCGGCATGACAAGATTCTTTATCAATGTCGGCCGCAACGTGAACATGACGCCGAAAATACTAATTGAAGAAATTTCGAACGCTGTCGGTATTCCCGGCAAGTCGATCGGCAAGATTGATATTTTTGATAAATTTACCTTTGTGGAAGTACCACAGGACAGCGCGCCGTTTGTGTATGAAGCTCTCCGGCACGCGCGCATTAACGGTACGCGCGTGAACCTCGAGCCGGCGAAACCGCGTCCGGCCCGTCCGAACCGGAACACGCAGCGCCAGTCCCAGTAATCCGTTCGCTCTTCAGCGGCAGCCGCCGCTGAAGAGTTTTTTTACCGTCAGCCTGGCAGCGGCAGGGCGTTTCGGGCAAAAGAAAAAACACGAATAAATGTTCGCATATCTGTTGGCAAACCGGACAAAAAAAGATATAATGTAGAAAGCAGGAAAACAGCGGGAACGCTTCCTGAACAACAGCAGGCATGTATGGATACGTTCTTCGTGGGGAAGAGAGTATCTGTTTAATAGTATATATCCTTGAAGGAGAGATAAGATGAACGAAAGAAAAGCCGCATTGGATCAAGCACTGAGCCGCATCGAAAAACAGTTTGGCAAAGGATCGATCATGAAGCTCGGCGATCAGACCGACCGCCGCATTTCCACCATTTCCACCGGCGCCCTGGCCGTAGATATTGCCCTCGGGGTCGGCGGCTATCCGCGCGGACGTGTCGTGGAAATTTACGGTCCGGAATCCTCCGGTAAAACGACAGTGGCTCTGCACGCCATTGCTGCGGCCCAGCGCGACGGGGGCACAGCAGCCTTTATCGACGCGGAGCACGCCCTGGATCCAAGCTACGCACGGGCTCTTGGCGTTAACATTGATGATCTGATTCTTTCCCAGCCGGACACGGGCGAACAGGCACTTGAAATTGCCGAAGCGCTTGTACGAAGCGGCGCAATCGACATTCTCGTCATTGATTCTGTAGCTGCGCTCGTGCCGAAAGCAGAGATTGAAGGCGAAATGGGCGACAGCCACGTCGGCCTGCAGGCACGTCTGATGTCCCAGGCGCTGCGGAAGCTGTCCGGGGCGATCAGCAAATCGAACTCGATTGCCATGTTTATCAACCAGATCCGTGAGAAGGTCGGCGTCATGTTTGGCAGCCCGGAAACAACTCCCGGCGGCCGTGCGCTGAAATTCTACTCCTCGGTGCGTCTTGAAGTGCGCCGGGCAGAAACGCTCAAGCAGGGCAACGAAATGGTCGGTAACAAAACGAGAATCAAAGTGGTGAAAAACAAAGTAGCACCGCCGTTCCGTCAGGCGGAAGTGGATATTATGTACGGCGAAGGCATTTCGCGCGAAGGTTCCATTCTCGATATCGGTGCTGAGCTCGACATCGTGCTTAAAAGCGGCGCATGGTACTCCTACGAAGGCGAACGTCTCGGACAGGGACGGGAAAACTCGAAGCAGTTCCTGAAGGAAAATGAAGCAACGGCCGCGGCGATTGAACGGAAAATCCGCGACCATTACAAGCTCGACGACATCCAGTCCGAACCGGAAGAGCCGGAAGAAGAACCGGAAGCTCCGGCGGAATCCGGACTGCTTGCTGAAGAGGAAGAAACAGCAGATACGAACCGTTAAATCAACGTCAGGGTGCCGGAATTCCGGCGCCTTTTTTCATGCGGAAAAAGGTCCGGGGGAAGCAGCAGCGCACGAAACTCCTGCCGGGCGGGCAGAGAAAGCAGGAGGACAGGCGGGAAGAAAACGGTGTCAATCCCTATAAAAACAGGGATTCCTGCCAGTGAGCTTTCTTGACAGCGCCATGCGGTAAAGATACAATAAAGAAGTGGAACGTTTGTTTTGTTCCGCACTTCGATGAGCGTATTAATTCGCAAGCAGAACAATGCGGACACGAAAAAGAATCATCAATGCAACTTTCGCAACAACCGAAAGTGAACAATCAGATAGCAAGAGGAGGTGACATGTATGAACACTGCAATCATCTCCATTTTGCTTGTTATCGGTGCATTGATAGTTGGTTTGATTGGATATTTTGTCCGAAAAGCGATTGCCGAAGCGAAATTCAAAAGCGCCGAGCACGAAGCCGGCCAGATTGTGAAAGAAGCTGAGCGGCAGGCAGAGACAATCTTAAAAGAATCGCGGTTGGAAGCTAAAGACGAAGCACATCAAATTCGGGCAGAAGCAGAGAGCACTCTGAATGAACGAAGAAATGAAGTTCAAAAACAAGAAAACCGCTTGATGCAGAAAGAAGAGACCCTTGACCGAAAAAGTGAGACGTTGGACAAAAAGGAAGAATCCTTGGAGCGTAGAGAGGAATCTCTCTACGAAAAACAACAACAGGTTGAGGAAAATAACAGCAAAGTGGAGGAGATTCTCGCCAAACAACAGGAGGAACTTGAACGTGTTTCCGGAATGTCGCGGGAGGATGCCAGAGAGCTGATCCGACGCGAGACCGAACAGGAGATGGAACACGAAACGGCGCTTCTGATCAAAGAACGGACAGAAGAGGCCAAACAAGAAGCCAACAAAAAAGCGAAGAATATTTTATCCCTCGCCCTGCAGCGCTGCGCTGCCGACCATGTCGCCGAAACGACGGTGTCTGTGGTGAACCTGCCAAACGATGAAATGAAAGGGCGGATCATCGGCCGCGAAGGACGCAACATCCGGGCGCTTGAAACGTTAACCGGTATTGATCTTATTATCGATGATACCCCGGAAGCTGTCATTCTCTCCGGCTTTGATCCGATCCGCCGCGAGGTGGCGCGCATTGCGCTTGAACGCCTCGTGCAGGACGGCCGCATTCATCCGGCACGTATCGAAGAGATGGTCGAAAAAGCACGCCGGGAAGTGGATGAGTTCATCCGCGAATACGGCGAAGAAGCAACGTTTGAAATGGGCATCCACGGGCTGCATCCGGATCTTATGAAGATTCTTGGACGCCTTCACTTCCGGACAAGCTACGGCCAGAATGTGCTGAAGCACTCGATGGAAGTGGCGCATTTGACCGCGCTGATGGCTGCCGAACTCGGGGAAGACGAACAGCTGGCCCGCCGCGCCGGACTGCTTCACGACCTCGGGAAGGCCATCGACCATGAAGTCGAAGGAAGCCACGTGGAAATCGGCGTCGAGCTCGCTAAGAAATATAAAGAGCACGAGGTCGTCGTCAACAGTATCGCTTCCCACCACGGGGATACCGAAGCGACCTCCGTGATTGCTTCCCTCGTCGCGGCTGCAGACGCGCTGTCCGCGGCCCGGCCGGGAGCACGCAGGGAGACGCTTGAAACGTACATCCGCCGTCTGGAACGGCTCGAAGAGATTTCGGAATCCTTTAAAGGAGTCGAGAAAACCTTCGCCATCCAGGCCGGACGCGAGGTGCGGATCATGGTGAAGCCGGACGTGGTGGACGACCAGCTGGCACCGCAGCTGGCACGCGACATCACGAAACGGATTGAGAGTGAATTGGATTATCCGGGACATATCCGCGTAACGGTGATACGGGAAACCCGGGCAGTAGATTATGCAAAATAAAGCGGTGGCACTCACCGCTTTATTTTTTTATGCTTAGATGCACGAAGAAAGGAAGACATTTATATGAAATTTTTATTTATCGGCGACATCGTCGGCGCTCCGGGACGGAAAATGGTGGAGGAGTACCTGCCGCGCTTAAAGCGCAGGTACCAGCCGACCGTTACAATCATGAACGGCGAAAACGCGGCGCACGGCAAAGGCATTACCGAAAAAATTTACAAGCAGCTGCTCGAAGCAGGCGCACAGGTTATCACGATGGGCAATCATACGTGGGACAACCGGGATATTTTCGAGTTCATTGACGATGCCAAAATGATGATCCGTCCGGCCAACTACCCGGCGGGAGTGCCTGGCGAAGGCATTAAATACCTGCGTATCAACGACCAGGAGGTGGCAGTCATTAACCTGATTGGGCGGACGTTTATGGGCAATCCGAACGACGACCCGTTTCAGAAGGCCGACGAGCTTGTAACGGAGGCGTCCGCGCGCACCAACTTTATTTTCGTGGACTTTCACGCGGAAACGACGAGCGAGAAGCAGGCGATGGGCTGGTTTTTAAGCGGCCGGGTGAGCGCTGTTGTCGGCACCCATACCCATGTGCAGACAGCCGACGACCGGATTCTCGACGGCGGGACCGCCTTTTTATGCGACGCCGGCATGACCGGGCCGAGCGACGGCATTCTCGGCATGGAGCGCGAAGCGATCATACGAAAGTTTCAGACGAATCTGCCTACCAAGTTTGAAGTGGCCGAAGGGCGGGAACAGTTAAATGGAGTCGCTGTGAAAGCGGATCCGAAAACCGGAAAAGCGACGACGATTGAACGCATCCGCATTGACGAATCCCACCCATTTTTCGAATAAAAAAGAATATTTAGAAAAAAGCAGGAATCTGGCCCTTCTTTCATGAATTATGCCTAATACAATGGCGTTACCATTGATCCTACGCAGGGAGGTACTAGAAATGGAAGTATTAAAAGTATCCGCTAAATCCACTCCAAATTCTGTCGCAGGTGCCTTAGCCGGAGTTATTCGTGAAAAAGGAGCCGCAGAAATCCAGGCGATCGGGGCCGGCGCGATCAACCAGTCCATCAAGGCGATAGCCATTGCCAGGGGGTTTGTGGCGCCGAGCGGCATCGATCTGGTCTGCATTCCCGCTTTTACCGATATTGAAATTGACGGCGAAGAACGAACGGCGATAAAATTAATTATTGAGCCCAGATAGACGTTTTTCGCCGCATCCGGCGGCGCCCAGGCGCTGCCGGCAATTCTATACATATCACCGGCCGGTGGTACTTGGAGACGTCCCTGCGGCGTCTTTTTGTATGCCGGCAGACCATGAGAGGAGAATACCAATGAAACAACTGATTCAGACGCTAAAACGCATCGACCGCAAGGGCTACAAAGCCTATAACGATATTAAAGGGACCCACGAGTTTTCGGATTTCAAGCTGCATATGGACCACGTGCAGGCCGACCCGTTCGCAAGTCCCTCCCGTGCCCGGGTGACGCTTTCACGCAAAGCGCTCGAGCTCGGCCCGGAGGTCGAGGAAAGTGACGCGCGCCGGGTGGCGGCCATCGACTTTTTCGCCCTTGCCATGCAGCAGGAGCTGAGCAAGCAGAAGGGCAAGCCCGGCATTATCATCGACGGCCCCGGCCAGGAAATGATCGACCGCACAGCCGTGAAGCTGTCGAAGGATCACCTCGAAATCCGGCTGTCGATCCATCTGCCGGCGAGAGGCCGTACGATCCAGGGGCAGGAAGCGATTGAGCGGCTCACAAAACAGCTGCCGGAGGCGGTCCAGCGCGCCGTGCAGCAGTACTCCAGGCAGAAGCTGACCGCCCAGCTTGAGCTAGCTGACCAGCAGCAGGCCGTGCGCCGATATCTGGATGACAACGACTGTATCGCGTTTGTAGCCAACGGCTCGGTGCTCCCGCGCGCAAGCGGCGTCAGCAACCGCCCGATGAGCGGCAAGGAGGTCATCTCGTTTCAGTCGCCGAAGGAGCGCGAAGTGACGATTGAGCTGCCGCACGGCGGTCCGGTTACCGGCATGGCAGTGCCAAAGGGTGTGACGATCATTGTCGGCGGCGGCTATCACGGCAAAAGCACGCTGCTTGAATCGATTGAGCGCGGGGTGTACAACCACCGCGCCGGCGACGGCCGCGAGTTTGTGATCGCCGATCCGAGCGCCGTGAAGGTGCGTGCCGAGGACGGCCGCTCGGTGACCGGGGTGAACATCAGCCCGTTTATCACAAACCTGCCGGCCGACAAGGACACCTCGTTTTTCACGACCGAAAATGCGAGCGGCAGCACGTCGCAGGCGGCGAATATTATGGAGGGCCTTGAGGCAGGAGCCGGGACGCTTCTGATCGATGAAGATACGAGTGCGACCAACTTTATGATCCGTGACGCCCGCATGCAGGCGCTTGTTGCCAAACGCAAGGAGCCGATCACACCGTTTATTGATAAAGTGCGCGCGCTTTATGACGATGAAGGCATTTCCACGATTCTCGTCGTCGGTGGAGCAGGAGATTATTTTGACGTGGCGGATTATGTTATCATGCTTGAGGAGTACGTGCCGTATGATGTGACCGAAGAAGCACGCCGGATTGCCGGCGAGCACCCGACGAACCGGGCGAAGGAAGCCGGTGAGGCATTCGGGGCTCTGACCGGACGCCGAATTGCAGTGAACCGCTTTGACGCGCGTAAGGGTAAAAAGGAAAAGGTGAGCGGCAAGGGCCGCGATACGGTCATGTACGGAGCGGAAACGATCGACCTGAGCGCGGTCGAGCAGCTGATTACCGGCAGCCAGACGAATGCGATTGCCGAAGCCATCCGCCACGCGAGCCGGCAGTTCGAACAGCCGGCGCCGCTTCCGGAGGTGCTCGACTACATCGAGCAGACGATCGACAAGCAGTCGCTCGACGCGCTCTCGCCGTTTAAAAACCAGCATCCCGGGGACATGGCGCGCCCGCGGCGGTTTGAAATCGCGTCGGCCATTAACCGCTACCGTCCGCTCCGCGTCGAACGGTGATTTGAGTTTTAATGGTTTTCGGCTTATAATATGAAGCGACGACAAAAATCACGGGCGGCGCGTCCGCCCGTATCTATAGAGAAGGGAGAGACCACCGTGACTGATAAAAAGCAAACGGATACGTCTGAACAAACGACTCCGGCGGTCGATCCGGCATACGAAAAATACTTTGATTTTTCCAAAGCCGAAGTGGAAAGCAACGAGGACGGCAAACAATACATGAAAATTGGCGGCCGGTCGATCGTGATCAACGACCAGCCCGACCATAAAGCAGGACGCAAGCGGACGAAGCAGGACGCGTCGGTGCACTACGATTTTGACATACCTGAGGATATGCGGGGCATCGGCTACGGCAAAAAGTACCTGATCCGCACGTACGGCTGCCAGATGAACTACCATGATACCGAAAACATGGCCGGCATTCTCGAGGAGATGGGCTTTGCCGAAACGAAGGACACCGAGGAGGCGGACCTCATCTTTCTGAACACGTGCGCGATCCGCGAAAACGCGGAAAACAAAGTGTTCGGCGAAATCGGCCACTTAAAGGCGCTCAAGCGTGAAAAGCCGGAGCTGATGCTCGGCGTGTGCGGCTGTATGTCGCAGGAGGAAAACGTCGTGAACCGCATCATGCAGAAGCACCAGCACATCGACATGATTTTCGGCACGCACAACATTCACCGCCTGCCGGAGCTTCTCCGCGACGCCATCCAGGGCAAGGAGATGGTGATCGAAGTCTGGTCCAAGGAAGGCGACGTCATCGAAAACATGCCGAAAAAACGCGCCGGCGGCACGCAGGCATGGGTCAACATCATGTACGGCTGCGACAAGTTCTGCACGTACTGCATCGTGCCGTATACGCGCGGCAAGGAGCGGAGCCGCCTGCCGGAGGACATTATCGCTGAGGTTCGCGACATCGCGCGCCAGGGCTACAAGGAAATTACGCTGCTCGGGCAGAACGTGAACGCCTACGGCAAGGACCTCGGACTCGACTACGGACTCGGCGAGCTGATGAACGAGCTGCATAAAATCGACATTCCGCGCATCCGGTTTACGACGAGCCACCCGCGCGACTTTGACGACTACCTGATTGAGGTGCTCGCCCAGGGCGGCAACCTCGTCGAGCATATCCACCTGCCGGTGCAGTCCGGCAACAGCGACATGCTCAAGCTGATGGGGCGCAAATACACGCGCGAGGAATACGTCGAGCTCGCCCGCAAAATCAAAACGGCGATTCCGCACGCGTCGTTTACGACCGACATCATCGTCGGCTTCCCGAACGAAACGGAGGAGCAGTTTGAAGACACGATGTCTCTCATGCGCGAGATGGACTACGACAGCGCGTTCACCTACATCTACTCCCCGCGCGAGCATACGCCGGCAGCGAAGATGGAGGACAACGTGCCGATGGACGTGAAAAAAGAGCGGCTCGCCCGTCTGAACGCGCTTATGGGCGACATTTCGAACCGCCGCAACAAAGAGCTCGAGGGCAGAGTGCTTGAGGTGCTCGTCGAAGGCGAAAGCCGTAAAAACGCTGACGTGCTCTCCGGACGGACGCGCACGAACAAGCTCGTGAACTTCCGGGCGCCGAAGGACGTTATCGGCGAAGTCATTTACGTCCAAATTGACGAAGCCAAAACGTGGTCGCTCGACGGCCATGTTGTGGAATTCGCGGAGGTGTAAGCAGATGGCCTACACTAAAGAAGAAGTGATGCAGGAAGCCGGGCGCCTCGCCGAACGGCTGAAGGAAACCGAGGAAGTGGACTTTTTCATCCGCGCCGAGACGCAGATTAACGACAACGTGCGGATCCAGAACCTGATCCAGGAGATCAAGGATAAGCAGAAGCAGGCGGTCAACTTCCAGCACTACGAAAAAACGGAAGCGAAGCGTCAGGTGGAAGCGCAGATTAACGATCTGCACGAAGAGATTGAAAACATTCCGATCGTCGGGCAGTTCCGCCAGAGCCAGACCGAGGTTAACTACATTCTGCAGCTGATCAGCGACCAGATCACTGCCTCGATCTGGGAGAACGAAGACGACGACAACAGGTCATAAAAAGAACCGCTTTCCGTTTCACGGGAGGCGGTTTTCTGCTTGTCGGGCTTTTATAAATTTCACATACCATAATTTAGTTTCTTCTTAAACAGTGATATAATATGAGGGACAAATCGCAGAACGCTTCCCGTTGGAGAAGCGAACGGAACGATGTACAATAAACAGGCAGTGAAACAAACATAACGGAGGCTTTTTGATGCCAGAGACAGATACACCGATGATGAAACAGTATAAGGACATAAAAGCGGCCTATCCGGACGCCTTTTTGTTTTACCGGCTCGGCGACTTTTACGAAATGTTCTTTGATGATGCGGAGCTTGCTGCCCGCGAGCTCGAAATCACGCTCACCAAACGCGGCCAGAAGAACGAAAATGACATCCCGATGTGCGGGGTGCCGTATCACTCCGCCGAAGGGTATATTGCCACGCTGATCGAAAAAGGGTACAAAATTGCGATCTGCGAGCAGGTGGAGGACCCGGCCAAATCGAAAGGCGTCGTGAAGCGCGAGGTGGTGCGCATGATCACCCCGGGGACGATCATGGAAGGGCGCGCCCTTGACGAAACGGAAAACAACTTTCTCGTCGCGATAGTGCCGAACGGAACGGAAACGGCGTTTGTGAAGGCAGATCTCACGACCGGGGAAACGGCCGCGGCGCTTCTCTCCGATGACGTCGGCGAATGGCAGCGCGAAATGACGACCGCGCATCCGAAGGAAATCATCGTGCCGGAGGAGCAGGAGGGGGTCATGGCCGACATGTACCGCGGCATGATTTCGACCGGGGCGGTGCCGGTGCTGAAGCCGGAATGGGAAGCACTCACCGGTGAGCTGGACAGCGGCACGCTCCAAAACGGAGCGGCGCTTCTGCTCGGCTACGTGGAGCGCACCCAGCAGCGGTCACTCGGCCACCTGCAGCCGTTTACGGTGTACCAGCCGAACCGGACGATGCAGCTGGACATGCATTCGAGGCGGAACCTGGAGCTGACGGAGACGATGATGGGCAAAACGAAGGACGGATCGCTTCTCGGCGTGCTCGATCGTACCGTCACTGCGATGGGCTGCCGTAAGCTGCGGCGCTGGATCGAGGAGCCGCTTCTCTCTCGCCCGGCGATCGAAGAGCGGTACGGGATGGTGGCTTCGTTTGCGGACAATTTCTTTGCCCGGGAGGACCTGCGCGAGCACCTGCGCGACGTGTACGACATTGAACGGCTCGCCGGCAAAGCCGTCTACGGCAACATTAACGCCCGCGAGCTCGTGCAGCTGCGGCGGACGCTGCAGGCGGTGCCGGCGATTGCCGACCTGCTCGGCGGCATGAACAATCCGGCCATCAACGAACGCCTCGTGGACGTGTCCGCCTTTCAGGAGCTTGAGGAGCTGCTCGACCGGAGCCTCGTCGACGATCCGCCGTTTGGCGTCCAGGAGGGCGGCATGTTCCGCTCCGGCTTTCACGAGGAGCTCGATCAGTACCGCGAGGCGGGCCAGAACGGCAAGCAGTGGATCGCGGAGCTTGAGCAGAAGGAACGTGCCGAAACGGGCATCAAGTCGCTCAAGGTCGGCTACAACCGGGTGTTCGGCTACTATATTGAAATCACCCGGGCCAACACCCATCTGATTCCGGACGGGCGCTACGAGCGCAAGCAGACGCTCACAAACGCCGAGCGCTACATCACGCCGGAGCTGAAGGAAAAGGAAGACCTGATCCTCGGCTCGGCGGACCGCGCCGTCCAGCTCGAGTATGAGCTGTTTCTCGACCTGCGCGAACGCGTCGCGGGCTACGTGCGTCCGCTCCAGGAGCTTGCGGATCTTTTGAGTGAAATGGATGTGCTGCAGAACTTCGCCCACGTGAGCGAGCGGCTCGGCTACGTCCGGCCGGCCTTCAGCACGGACAAGACGCTTGCCGTCCGCGGGGGCCGCCACCCGGTCGTGGAGACGATGCTCACCGCCGGCGAATTTGTGGCAAACGACACCCACATGGACGAGCATGGCATGCTGTTGATCACGGGTCCGAACATGGCCGGCAAAAGCACAGTCATGCGGCAGGTGGCGCTGATTGCGATCATGGCCCAGATCGGCTGCTTCGTACCGGCCGAGGAGGCGGAGCTGCCCGTGTTTGACCGGATTTTCACCCGCATCGGGGCGGCCGACGACTTAACGAGCGGCCAGAGCACGTTCATGGTGGAAATGAAGGAAACCCAGCAGGCGCTGTTGAACGCTTCGGCCGACAGCCTGATTCTGCTCGACGAAATCGGGCGCGGCACCTCCACGTACGACGGGATGGCGCTCGCGCAGGCGATCATGGAATACATTCACGAGCAGGTCGGGGCCAAGACGCTTTTTTCCACGCACTACCACGAGCTGACCGTGATGGAGGACCATCTGCCGGCGCTCCGGAACGTGCACGTGCGGGCAGTGGAGGAGGACGGTGAAATCATTTTCCTGCACCGGGTGGAGCCGGGCAAGGCCGACCGCAGCTACGGCATTTACGTGGCCAAGCTCGCCGGCCTGCCGCCGCAGGTGATCGAACGCTCCGAGACGATTCTAAAAAGCTTTGAGGAGCAGAAAGCCGCCGCGTACGCAGCGCCGGACGAAGCCGCACCGACCTCTGCAGAAACAATCAAGGAACCGGACGAGCCCGAGCAGCTGGCGCTCTTTTCCATTGATGACGGCAGCGCCCGGGCGAAAGAAATCATGAGCGAGCTGAAGCGGACCGACGTGCTCCGCATGAGTCCGATCGAAGCGATCGAAAAGCTGTACCAGCTCCAGCAGTACGCGAACGAGGAGGAGGAATAAGCGGTGACGTATGTAAAAAAACTCCCGGACGGCCTCGCCAACAAAATCGCGGCGGGGGAAGTCGTCGAACGCCCCGCCTCGGTCGTCAAAGAACTAGTGGAAAACGCGATTGACGCCGGGGCCACAACCATTCAGGTGGACGTCGAGGAGGGCGGGCTTTCGCTTCTCCGGGTGACCGATAACGGCCGCGGCATGGACCAGGAGGACGCGGAGCTTGCCTTCGAGCGCCACGCGACGAGCAAGCTCGCCCGGGAAAAGGATCTGTTTCAGATTGAGACGCTCGGCTTTCGGGGCGAAGCGCTCCCGAGCATTGCCGCGGTCTCGAACGTGACGATGGAAACCGGGGACGGGCGCGAAGCCGGAGTGCTCATCCGCTACCAGGGCGGCAGGCGCATTGCCTGCACCTCGTCCAAAAGCCGTCGCGGTACGCAGGTGGAGGTGCGCGACCTGTTTTTTAATACCCCGGCCCGGCTTAAATACGTGCGGACGATGAACACCGAGGTGGCAAATGTCGCCGACGTGATGAACCGGCAGGCGCTCGCGCACCCGGAGGTCAGCTTCCGGCTGTACCACCACGACAAGCAGCTGCTTCTCACGAACGGCAGCGGCAGCCTGCAGCCGGTGCTTGCGGCCATTTACGGCCGCCAGACGGCGCGCGACATGCTGTACATCGAGGCGGAGACGGACGACTACCGGGTGAGCGGCTGGATCGCGAAGCCCGAGACGTACCGCGCTTCACGCCAGTACATGTCCACGTTTGTGAACCACCGCTACATCCGGCATTACCCGCTTACAAAAGCGATCGAGTCGGGCTACCATACGCTGCTTCCGATCGGCAAGCACCCGATCGCGGCGCTGCATATCGAGATGAACCCCGGGCTGATTGATGTGAACGTGCACCCGTCCAAGCTCGACGTGCGCGTGAGCAAGGAGGAGGAGCTGCTGCAGCTGGTCGAACAGGCGGTGCGCGAGCGCCTCCAACAGGAGCGTCTCATTCCGGCCGGCGACCAGAAGCGGGCCAAATCAGCACCGGCGTCCGAACAGATGAACCTGGCCTTTTCTGAACCTGCGCCAGCCCAAGCGCCGCGACGGGAAGAACCATCCGCCCCGGACGAGCCGGCACCCGCCCCAGGGAACCATGCCTCTGCTCACGAGGCGTCGTTCAGTGATGCTGCCCCGGCCGAGGAGCCGGAAGCGGAAACGGTATTTGAACACGTAGACAGGTGGCCCGAAGCACAGGAGGCACCTCAGCCGGAACCCGAAGCCCCGGCGCAAGAAAGCGCCGGCCCGGAGCTGCCAGAGCTGCGCCCGATCGGCCAGTTTCACGGCACGTATATCCTCGCGGAAAACGAAGACGCGCTGTACATGATCGACCAGCACGCCGCGCAGGAGCGTATTTTTTATGAATACTTCCGGGTGAAAATCGGCGACGTGGACAAGGACGTGCAGCAGCTGCTCGTGCCGATTCTGCTTGAAGTGACCAAAGAGGAAGAAATCCTCATCAGCGAACGCCAGCGCGATTTTGAAAACATCGGCATTTTCCTCGAGCCGTTCGGCGGCCAGACGTTCCGGGTGCATGCGCATCCTACCTGGTTCCCGGCCGGCGACGAAGAAGGCGTCATCCGCGAATGCATCGAAGAAGTAAAAAACAACAAGCGCATCAGCGTGCATGAACTCCGAGAGGAAGCGGCCATTCTGATGTCGTGCAAGGCAGCGATCAAGGCGAACCGCTACCTGACGAAGGACGAGATCCAGGCGCTCGTCGACCGGCTGCGGACGTGCGAAAGCCCGTACACATGCCCGCACGGCCGCCCGATCATCATTCACTTTTCTGACTATGACATGGAGAAAATGTTCAAGCGCATCATGTAGCTGTACAGAAGGAGAGAGCGCCGTGATTATTACCACCGCCAAAAAGCCGGACCCGGATGTGTGCGCGGAAGCCTGGGCAAAGGCGCGGGCATGGAGGGCGACTTACAAAGCGCGAGAAAAACGTTCGATCCAGCGCTGGCAGCAGGAGGCGAACGAAGATATTTATATTGTAGCTGCGGCCGGCGACACGTATTACCCGCTAGGAGAGGCCGCCGAGCCGCTTACGTTTCATCCGTCGATGGCATGGCTGCGCGGCCTGCACGTCCACCGCGGCGGGGGCGACCCGCTGCTCGAGGCGGCAGACGTGCGCAAAGGCGACACGGTACTCGATGCGACACTCGGATTCGGTGCCGACAGCATCATGCTTGCCCTTGGTACGGGAAATACCGGCACGGTGCTCGGCATCGAAAAGCAGCCGGTCGTGGCGTCGCTCGTCCGCAAAGGGATCCGGCTTCCGGGCGACTATTCCGAATGGTTTACGGAGGCAATGCAGCGGATTACGGTGGTCCAGGGCGACAGCCTCCTGCTGCTACGGCTCATGCCGAAAAGCTCGGTGGACGTCGTCTATCTGGATCCAATGTTTGCTGAAGCGGTGAATACGAGCCCGGCGATCGACCGGCTCCGCCCGGTGGCGGCGACGGACCCGCTGACGGATACCTGGATCGACGAAGCGCTGCGGGTGGCACGGCGCCGGATTGTCGTCAAGGACTATGCGCACAGCCCGCAATTTAAACAGTATCAGTTAACCCTGGCCGGACGGCGGAGCGCCGCGGTCCGGTACGGATGGAAGGAGGCATACACGTGAAGCAACCGGTACTCGCCGTCGTCGGCCCGACGGCGGTCGGCAAAACGCGGCTTGGCATCGAACTGGCCCATAAATACAACGGCGAAATCATCAGCGGGGACTCGATGCAGGTGTATGAAGGCCTGACCATCGGCACCGCCAAGCCGACAATGGAGGAACGCAACCAGGCCCCGCATCATCTCGTGGACATGCTGTCGCCGGATACGCCGTATTCCGCGGCGGACTTTAAAGCCCGGGCCGAGCCAATCATCGAGCGGCTGCACGGGGAAGGCAAGCTTCCGATCATCGTCGGCGGCACCGGCATGTACATCCGGGCGCTTTTGCACGACTATTCGTTTTATGATGCGAAGAAGCAGGAAGGCGTGCGCGAGAAATGGGAGCTGTACGCGCGCCAGTACGGAAGCGCTGCGCTGCATGCGAATTTAGAGCGCCGCGACCGGGAGCGGGCGGACGCGATTCACCCGAACAACGTGCGCAAAGTCGTGCGGGCGCTCGAAATTCTTGAAACGTCGGAAGAAGGACCAACTTTATCCAAAAAAATGCAAAAAAAGCATTCGCCCTACGCCTCATTCATGATAGGATTAACAATGAACCGTCCGTATTTGTATGAGCGGATCGAGCGCCGGATCGACCGCATGATGGCCGACGGCCTCGAGCACGAGGCGCGCTGGCTGTACGAACGCTTCGGCGAGGAAGTTCAGGCCGCCCAGGCGATCGGCTACAAGGAATGGTTCCCGTATTTCCGCGGGGACGCGGACACCGACTGGGTCGCCGAGCGCATGAAGCGCAATTCCAGGAGATACGCCAAGCGCCAGCTCACCTGGTTCCGCAACAAAGAGGACGCCCACTGGTATGATATTACCGATCGCTCCCGGCCGTTTGCCGACGAAGCATTTGCTTCGATTCTGCGGCAGTTCGAGCGCGAGCATCGCTAATACATAAATCATTCAACTAAGCCCCGGCTGTGGAAGGAGATTCAAGCATGAAACAATCAGTGAACATTCAGGATCAGTTTTTGAACGTGGTACGCAAGGAAAAAATTCAGGTGACCGTCTTTCTGACGAACGGCTTTCAGCTGCGCGGCCTCATCAAAGCCTTTGACAACTTCACCGTCGTCCTCGACAGCGACGGCAAGCAGCAGCTCGTCTACAAGCACGCCATCAGCACTTTCGTTCCGCAGCGGACCGTCTCCCTGCAGACCGAAAGCGAGAGCGAAGAATAAAAAAGGACTTCCGAAAAGGAAGCTCCCGAGACCGCCCGTTCCTGTGGAAGCAGGGGCGGGCTTTTTTAATTAGTTTATAGCATGTTAAATCAGTGAATAAGTGTGATCATGCTTTTGAAAATACAGAAAAGAGGGCTGAATGTGGAGAAAAATATACACATAGTTAACGCAGAAATAATGGCGGTGAATTATAAAAAGTTATTTCTGATTGAACGACATTTGAAAGAAAATATTGAAATCAATGAACATGAAGCGGAGTTATATTTTCATGAGTACATCCCAAAGCTTAATAAAGATCTTTATCCTGAAGAATTAAGAAAAAAACTTTATAAACTAGTGAAAGTAAGAAATAAAATATGTCATATGAAAGAGTTAGATTTTGAAGAAGTAAATTCTTTGAATGACTGCTATTATAATATTGTAGAAAACATATAAACGTTAAAATTTAATCTGATTGTTATTATATGCAAGTACAGTAACAATCATTTCTATTTAGTGGCAAAAATATCCGTAGATAAGGTGTTGCGACACCAATCAAAAAACCATCGATAAAGGGTCCATGCTCGAGTATATGGCCTCACAATTGTTCTGTATCGCCAAAGTATAGTGAAATAATGCCTTTTAATGCCCAAAATTTTTGGAATTTAAAATATATAGATAATCTGATATTATTTGGACAAGACAATATGACTATTAATTTGTAAATAGCTTGTTTGGAGGAAAAATATGTCAAATTATCAATGGTATTTTCCTATAAACGCAGAAGGAGGTCAGCCGGAGGGACTCAATGATTCAGGTGTTGAAAGTTTTCGTGGCAACCAAATTGAATCACTAGCAAGAGAGATCATACAAAATTCAACTGATGCCATTAAGGACGAGAATAGACCTGTAAAGGTATCCTTTAATAAACTTTCTGTTAAGAGAGATGAATTCCCTGACAAACAGGGATTAAAAGATGCGTTCAAATCTTCTTTATATTATAAAAGAACCCCTAAGCAAGCTCAAGAATTCTTTAGTAAAGGACTAGATATTCTTGAACAAAGTGAATTTACTTTTCTTAAAGTAAGTGACTTTAATACTACTGGATTACGAGGCGTGAATGAAGAAGGCAGTGATTGGGAAAATCTTGTGAAATCCGTTGGGATTAGTAATAAAGGAGGGAGTGATGGCGGCTCTTTCGGGATTGGTAAAAGTGCACCGTTTGCTTGTTCAAATTTAAGAACTGTGTTTTACAGTACTTTAAATTTAGAGGGGGAAGAAGGTTTTCAAGGAGTTTCAAGGCTAGCTTCTCATAGCTACGGGAATCGTGAAACAAGGGGCACCGGGTTTTATGGGGTTCAAGAGTATACTCAACCTATAACCAATCCTGATGAAATTCCTAGAAATTTTAAAAGGTTAGAAACAGGTACTGATGTATATGTTGCTTCTTTTTTGCCAGATAATGATTGGAAAGAAAAAATAATAAAAGCAGTTATTGAGAATTTCTTTATATCTATTTTTAAAGAAAAACTTATAGTAGAAGCAGGAGAGACAACCATTAATAGTTCTACGTTAAAGAGTTTAATTAATGAATATATTAAACCTAATAATAATTTATATGCCGACCAATACCTGTCTGCAATAGAATTTGGTAAGGAATACGTTAAAAATATTAAAGAGTTAGGCGATGTACGTCTATACATAAAAAAGGATGATGAATACGCAAAAAAGGTGGCTATGGTTAGGGATACAGGCATGAAAATAACCCATATCGATCGTTTTAGAGGAGGTTTTAAGTTTTCAGGAGTATCAATTATCGAAGGAGACAAATTAAACGAACTCCTTAGAAAAACTGAGCCTCCCACACACGATAAATGGGAGCCATCCAGACATGAAGATGAAGACTATGCAAAGAAAGTAATACAAGAGCTGCATAACTTTATTAGACAGACAGTAAAAGAAATGAATAAGGCAGAAGAGACAAATAAAATAGACTTTAAAGGATTTAACCAATTTTTGCCTGATCATTTAAATGAAGAAGACCCTTTAGAAGATAACAGAGCGGAGGAGAACGAGAATAAATTTGTTCCGAAAGATATGGTAATTTCAGAAAGAAGAAATAAGAGAAAACCAACTGCTAAGTTGGCCGCTAGAAAGAATAATGGTGATAAAAAACACAAAAATAATGGTGGGAAGAAAAAATCTTCAGCAGGAAAGGCCAATAGAAAAAGTGATACCTTGAATATAACAAATGTACGTTCTATTGTAGTAGGAGAAAATGATGGCATCTACGATATTAAAATTTCTGCGGAAACGGGCGGGAAAGGTAACATAAAAATTAACTTCGTTGGGGAAGATGCAAAAGCCTATAAAGCGTATATTAACAAAGCGGAAGAAATAGAAACAGGGACACTTCTTACGATCAATGAAAGCGAAATAGGTCCTGTTTCTTTTAAAGATATGGATAAGAAAACAATTAGGATTGAATTGAATGAAAAAATTAGAGCTTCTTTAGAGGTGCTTATAAATGAAAGTTAAAGAAAGACACTTTCCATACCCAGTATTGGCCGATTTTTCTGATGATTACCAAGGGAGTTCTTATGAAACGGACATTTCTTACGATGTAACTAGTGAAGAATTTGTGTTAACAGTTAAGCATGGTTTAAATGATAATGAATTAAAACGTTTAATAGACAATAATAAAGCTGCGTATTGCGTTCATGTTGAGTGTCCTAAAACTCAAACGAGAACTTTATTGCCTTCTGTTGAAAGTGAGCAAAAGGTCAAATTAAAAGCTTCTCAAATAGATAAGAGCATTGAGGTTTGTACATTTATAGTAGCTAATACAGACATTGAAAATTATGAGAATACTCAGTTCGATGATGATTATAAAGGCTACAAATTTGATATTTTAAATCGTCAAATTAAGTTAGACACCATATCATTCTCCATATACCTCATGAATACTTCCAACGGGGTGCAATAGT